>JACMKL010000766.1 GCA_014380105.1 Candidatus Melainabacteria bacterium | reverse complement strand
TCACGCCAACAACCGTTATTGCCGCCCTCAAGAAGGAAACAATCAAAAAGGGCAATAACCTTTCGGCGTCAACAATCACTCAGCACTTTGATACTTTCTTGCACACCTATGTTCCAACCCGAAGCCGAAAGGTGAGCCATCTTTCAGGAAAATATCGGCAATTGGATATGGATTAAAACTCAAAACACTTCTCAGCTGGACCTTTGAGAAAGTTTTCCGGGATGGAGAAAATAAACCCACTAATCAAAATTTGTAGCCAAATTTGACTATAGCTCAGCAGTCAAGTAAGTTCATCATCCTTTCAAATTATGAGTCTGGCGACATCTAGCAAGTGCACCGCTTGTAGTGGCGACCAAGAAAAGGCCGTAACGCTTGCTCCGACCAATGTTACAGAACGAATTATTCTTCATCTTAGTTGACATGCCAAGAAGTTTTATCTGCTCAGCAAACTCCCGAAATTCCATGCTGGTCTCACTTCTAGCGGTCAACCCGGGATATCCTGTATTTCGCTAGGGATTTCCCGAATAGCTACCCTTCAATTTAAGGACTAGACTTAAATCTCATATCCGCGAAGTATTGAACGATTTCGTATCAGTAGTTGAGCGCCCCAGACCTCCGTTGACAGCATAGTTATTGAACGCCGAACTCGAATCGGCTGTCTCTGTGCGCGTCATTAGGTACCCCTCCCTTCACTCGCAGCAGGTTAGAGAATATGGCGAACACCCAGGTCACCGCTGAAATTCAGCGTTTATCAAAACTCAGCGAGCAATGCAGTCGCAGCGGCGATTATATGACTGTTTACTGTTGCTCAAAACGAATTTTGGACCTGGTGGAGAGCGAACCGACGACAAAAAAAGAAGAGCTTGCTCAGAAGTTGTTTGACCTGGGTCTAATCTGCACTGCTCTCGATTACACGCCGGAAGCAGAGCGTTGCCTGACACGTGCATTAACAATCTACAAGAGTCTCTTTGGCGATGAACACAAGACAGTTACTGACACACGACGTTTCCTTGAAAAAATTCAGCCGGAAGTCATGGTCAAAAATCAAACGCACAGAAAGCAAACAAGTTTCACAAAACAAATGCAGCCTGCATTAAGCGCCTAACTGCGTCATTGGCAATATATCTAGGTGGGAAGAGCCGTGGTTCTTCCCACTTGTGTTTTTACACCCTCTGGGCTTTGATTAAATCGAATGTGTTTACCGGCAAAGACTGCTACAGTGCTTAGAGATAAACATTCGGAGACGAGCATGTCAGGTATACAAAAATTACCGCGGTACGCAAAAACTCTCACACTAGCGACACTAGCAGCAGTGCTATTTATGCCACTAGATGCAGCGGCAGCCAATCGCCACAATTTGCCTAAGAGTCGAGTGATTGCCAACAATATTATTTTGACGGCACAAAGAGATGGAAATTTCAGAATTTTGCTTTCGGCTCTTCGAGACACTGGACTGGCTGCAGTTCTTGAAAATACCAGCGGACCTTACACTCTGTTTGCACCGACTGATGCCGCATTTTCTAAATTGCCAAAAAATGTTTTTCAAAAACTTTTTGACGACAAGAAACAACTTAAGTCCGTATTACTAAATCACGTTGTAAAACGCCGGATAGATTTATCAGCGATCAAGCACGACTCTCTGAGAGCGCTTTCTGGCGAATACCTAATGACGAATGTCACGAGCTCTGGCTTTGCAACTGTTGACGGGGCAATCGTGCAAAAAGCAGATATTAAGTGCAGCAATGGCATAATTCATGCCATTGACGATGTGCTTTTCCCTCGTTCGGGTCTTGAAAATATCGCGCAGTCAAACGCTTCTTCTACATACATTCGATAATGCTTACGAACACTATTTGCAAGCAAAAAGTGATAAAACAATTTCGAAAATTGTCAATAAAACAATACCGTATTTGGTGTCTCTAGCCGCAGGCTTTCTAATTCCGGATAAGGATGAGACACACGCATGCCACCCATGAGGTTAAACCCTCATCACCCGAAAGGTTTGGGAAGGCTGAGAACTCATTCTGCAACGAATCCGGCACGGACAGTTTATAAATGCTAATATTTCATTTAGCATAGAAGTGCCAAATGCCGCAGCAGTGGGCTGTTTTAGTCGTTTCGCCACTTAGCTGTTGCTATAGTGAAGTTGTATCGGATTTGGAGTACGCGCATGAAACGTTGCCTGGGCATCTTTAGCGTCATTTGCATCACATTATCGATGACCGCTTGTTCAACAAGCGGACCGAGCGAACATTACGTGTCGCCGCAAATCGAAGTGCAATCGAGCAAAATCAACCTCGACGAAGTAAACAAAGCTTTCTTCGAATCAAAGGGTACTGACTTCAAAGCCTGGATGTCCGCTTTTGAGAAGCGTGTCAACGAAATTTATGACGGAAAAGAGATCGTCTCTATTGATGCAACCCGCGAAAACGACAAATTGGTCGTAACCGGTTACGTCGACAACAAAAAAGAACCTGGCTTCCAGAAAGATGACGAGAAAATTTTCACAATTGAACAAACCGGCGCAATTACAAACAACGACATGCCTTACAAGGTTGCCAATTATGACGGCAGCACCCATTACATGGGTCACCGCAGCATTTTCGACAATCCATTTATACAAATGATGGTCTTCTCGCACATGATGAATTCGTGGGGCGGCAGATACCACACCCCTTACGATCGCATGGGACCGCTCGGTAGTTACAGAGCCGGTTATCGTCAATCACCGCAATTCGAACAACAAAAAACCGCCAACCAGGGTTTCATGTCTCGCTTTAAAGCAAAAGCAGGCGGCACAGGATTGCAAAGCAAGAGCACATTTGGATCAGGCGGCTTCTCTTCCGGCTCAACCGAGAAAAGAAGAAGTTGGTTTGGCGGAAGCTCTTCCTCGACCTCTACCTCCGGTGTTTCATCAAGTTCTAGTTGGGGCGGTAGACGCTCTAGCGGATTCAAGATGCGCGGATGGGGCGGTCGGAGACGCTAGAAATGCAATATCAACTCAGGCTTTCAGACGCGGGAGAGAATCATTCATGCGTTCTAACTCTTGATGAAGACGATGTGCGCCAAACTGCAATAGATGTTGTTTTCGACTTAATTGGCACACCTGATGTGGAAAATTTGATTGCTGCCGGTAAATTGCCGGCAGGGCAAAGCGATGATTTGAAGTCGATTCAAAAGGTCATTTTCGATCACGATGCCGACGGGGCATTAATCAAAGAAACCGTTCAATTCAAAGGCAACGGCAAAGAAATCAACCCAGACGCTCCAATCAAAAATAGTTTCACCCCCTCAGAAAGAGATGGGCTGAAATACTTCCGGCTTGATTTGGTGGCATTTGATTCATCCTCCCCTCTAAGCGCTTCAAAATCAAATCAGGGAGAAATTCCTGCAGCGTCAAATCCGTCCACCCCACAAGGGCAAGAAGAGATCATTCGCGACCTTTCTCGCGCCATGTTGTTGCATCAAATTGGAATTGGCACAAATATCGATGTCACCAAGGACAATACCGAAATCGAAGATTTGATCGCCTGGGCGGAAAAAGACCAATTGATTGAAATCGATGTGAAAACCGCCGGGTACAAACTGACCGAGCGCGGAAAACGCACCCACGACTCACATATTGAAGAAGCACAAAATCTGATCAAGAAATTCGACATCTATGGTGACGTTGATATTGATCGTTCAGGCACAGCGCATTTTGACTCGGGTGCAGGCCGAGATTTTCGAGTCGCCGCATTCGAGATGGAAGGCGTTGACCCATTTAGAGCAAGATTTTTGCTTGGCTTAAACGATGGGGAATGGGATAAATTATCCAATTGGAATGAGTTAGTTAAAGACATTTCTTTCTATGAGCAAATTTTTGCGCCAATTGAACAAGCATTGAGCGTCGAGGAAATCGGCGAAGACAAAATGGCATCAGTCATCGAACAGGGCAAAGCAAAATTACGCGAGTAGCCGTGTGAAAAAGTTTTTTGCAAACTCTCAGAATTATAGAGGCTGACTTTCAGGTTATGACATTCGTTTGACCTGCCTCGCGCCACTTTCGCTACCCTTGGACACAACTCTCAGGGTTCGCTAGAATTTAGGCTATGAACAAACTGATATCCCACGCTCTTTTTATTCTTCTGAGCACAACTTGTGCCACAACTGCAGTCGATGCAAAAGAAATAGGGCAAAAAAACTCACATCACTCAAAAGCAGTTAGAGCAAAATCTACAGCCTCAGTCCTCTCTGAAAAGGAAGCCTTAGAACTAATCAGAAATAGACCCGATGTGAAAGACTTTTTTGCCAATGTCACAAAGGCGAAAATTGCAAAAGCTGTAATTGAAGTCGATCGAAAAGAAGGTGCTTGCTATGTCGTACACGTCTATGAGCTGGTGCCGGACGGTCCAGACAGCAGTCACACGGCAACTATGAATTGGTACAACGTAAATTTCAAAACAAAGAAAGTTACGCAAGAATTTTAATCAGGAGATTATCTGCGTCCGACGCTTCTGACAATGCGCACAAAAGTGTGGCTGAGAATAATGGGGATGAGGGCGACGTTTCGACTAAAAGCTAGTGGCCAGAAATAAACAGGAGGAGGTACGATGTTTCCACCTTTTATGCTTGCCAAACCACGAGCGAGCTTTCGCAAATGCTTGGGTCCAAACGGACCATTATTGATCTGGCTTATCAAATCTTGCGGCAAATCTTTCTCACCGCGCAGGGCACCACACCAGGCTCCTACCATTGCTGCGTTCGTGTCAGTGTCACCGCCGGCGTAAATGACACTTTGCAATGCCGACATAGTGTCGCTGCCAAATCGCAAAAATGTATATGTAGAAATCGGCACGCTATGATTCACAAATCCGCTGCTGCCAAGCCTTTCAAGAACCAGATCAGCTTCTGCCTTAGTTTCCGCCAGCGTACGAGCGGTTAGCAGTAAAGCTTTGAGAGATGGCTCATTTACTACTTTTACTGCACTATCAAAGAAACGATAGCGCGCTGTTTCGCCGTCACCCACGGCAAAGTTTCTCCCCGAGTATGCATGCGCCGCCATCTCGGCAACAAACAGGGCTCCGTCAACAGCTCTTTCGTCACTATGTGTCGTGCGCGCCAAACGCTCGCCGAATTCCCTTCGTCGCGCCTCGTCATCATAGAAAAATATTCCGATAATAGCGGCGCGCATTGCCGCACCATTGCCTGCGGAGCGAATTCCCGTATCCTTGAGAAATAGGGCCATCTTGAGACATGCAAAGCAGGTCGCTCGCCCAACTCCAAACGGCATGCGGGAAAACCAGCCGACCATTGCCACACGAAACGCACGCGCACAGGCTAAAGAATCATTGGGATGGCGAATCAAAGATTGAGCAATCAATGCTGACTGCTCCGTATCGTCACTGACAAATCCTATTTCACCCAGCAAATAATAGCGGTCGATACCGGAAGCGAACCATTTATGGATAGTCTTCGAAGAAAGCCCTTCCATATAGAGCCCAAGCGCATCGCCGACAGAAGTCCCTAGAAGCACTCCAGCAAGATGTTCGTAAAACTGTTCGTCTTCTTGAATGCCGATATCGTTTTGCTCAGACAGACAATCCTAATACGATTCTAGCAGCCCCAATACAAGGAGGCACCTCATTTAGTGGCGGAGAAAAGAGTCTTTGTGGAAAACAACCAAGATGGATGATCACCCTTCATCAGTATCTCACTGGCGTCCGTTTTCTCGTACTAGTCTCTAAAATTATTGGGAAGCAGTTCAAGCTTGTTTAGAAACTCAAGAAGATCACTTTCCTGTTTCTTTCTGTAATGGACAAAAACCGCCGGTGTTAACAATAACAGCACGATCACTGCTAGAACTGCGCGAAGACCTTCGTGGTGCTGATTGTATAAGCCAGCCGCAGTCCAAGATAAAGCAGCCAATACCAGAAAGACAACGGTAAATTCAATCAGTGAAAGTGTTCTCCTGGACTCGACTTCGAGCCGACTGCCATAGTTGTCGTCATAGAGTTTCAAATGCAGCTCGCACGGATTCCATAAGGAGAGGGCGCCGGAGAATAGGCCATCAGCTTTTACGCCGCTCTCAGCTAATCTCACACTAAACGAATCGCGACAAATTGTGATCCTCTTGCCACACGCCCAGCATTCAGCAGCATCTTCACGGATGCTGTTCTTGCAACCATCGCATAACACGGGTATTGATCGGACGATGAACCGCTCGTTGCTGCCCGTGCTCAATAGGCGACTGACTTCTGCAGGCTTGGCCTTCAGCTGTATGACCTTTGTACTTTTTCTGGAAACCAGAGACAACATCGAGAAATTTACAGAATTAGGGGAACCGGCAATATCTTTCCCTCTGGCACAAAACGCCACATTTGGCTTTGAGACCGGAAATTGAAGGCTCGGACGCGATATTAACTAATTCCCGGAGACTCTCCCAGACAAGTAAATGAGTTAAATAAAGAAAATGGCGGAGAGGGTGGGATTCGAACCCACGTGGCTATTAACCCATCCGCTTTCGAGACGGCGCCGTTATGACCGCTTCGGTACCTCTCCCAATAGCCCCACATTCTAGCAAATAAGTTGGCGAAGGCGGCTCCGCACACAAATTCGTTAGAAATAGCGCAACAGTTGGATCTGACAGTCCCGGTTGTCAACCAGGCATACAGCAGGGCAACGTACTATTGAGATTGTGACGAAGAGTCTCTACGTGCGGCAATTTGAGTAGAACCTTCGACACGATGCGTGAGGAGGGTCATTACTTCTGGCATGTCGATACGGAACTGGCGTTTGATCAGCCCTTGCGGGATAAACATTCCACCATTAACGTGAGTGGCATAAGTGACATGTGTGTGGCGACCGCCATCGACTGCTTCGAGACGCCAGAAACCATCAACTTCTTTGAAGCTGCCACTGACGCGCTTCCATTCCAGAGCCCGCTTAGCGGTCTCTTTTAGTGCAATAATGTATTCGTAGTTGCAGATGCTGCCAGTTGGAGCAATCACGTGCTTCATCAACTTGGTTGAGCCTTTATCTTCCAATACCTGACACTTCTTCATCATAGGAAAGACTCTGCTGGCATTGTTATAGTCCGTGAGAACATGCCAAACGTCGTCTGGCTTAGCCTTAATGAGGGCATGGCTGACGTTGAAGGTTTTCCCACCGTGAATTTCTTCTGTAACAGGATGCTCACTATGAGCAGCATCCATTTTCTGTTTTGCTTCGCAAGGCTGCGCCACCACTAATGGTTGCAAAGTTACGAGTGCGATAAATGCAAAAGCGGCTAGCCCACTCGTTGTTGTCTTACTACGCAATTGATGCCGTCCTTCCTAAATCAGGTTGTGTAAATGATGCGAAAAGAACATTGGTGTCGAATACAGTACGTGCTCCGTGTTAATTGTCAACACTGAAAGAGTATTATTCGTTAAAACGACACGGCTAACACACGTTATCACAGCTGAAGCGACCTCGCAGAAACTCATTCTTAGAAATTTCGCCGTGTTTCCAAGAGACAATTATTACCATCCACTTGAAAAGCCCGGAGCGCTTACTTTATCGGCTATTGACCACCGCTCCAAAATGGCGAAAGATATGGGTAAAAATATTCTTTACCTTGCTATATATGGCTCAGGACAAGTAACGAAAGGTTGCAAAGAAGTTCGTAAAAATGCTAAAACACGCCATCGTCGTATACAACCCAATCGCCGGAACCGCAGTAGGACCAGATCTCTGGCTCGGCGCCATTGTTCATAAGCTCTGTGAAGAGGCCGGTTTTGCAGTCACTGTAATGCCCACAAAGCCTGGCATGCAGACAGAAGAGCTCTTTCACAACACACCCAATCCGGATTTGGTTGTCGCGGCTGGCGGAGATGGCACGGTGCGATTTGCACTAGGGGCGGTGGCACAATATAAGCCGCATGTTCCTGTTGGGATTTTACCACTGGGTACTGGCAATCAATTGGCGCGCAATTTGGGCATCTACGAGGAAAATATTCTCGGCGATCCGCTTGATGAAGCGATAAAAGTTCTACTCACAGGAACACCAATGCCAATAGATTTAGGCATTATGAACGGCGAATATTTCTGCGTGGCAGCCGGGGCCGGACCACTCTCTGACGCCATAATCGCTCCGGACCATCAGGAAAAAGTAAATTGGAAAATGCTTGCTTATGCAAGTTCTATGATTCAAACGCTTTCAGTACCACCAGTCAATTTTAGATTGACCACCGCCGAAAATTCGTTCATTGTGCGGGCTGCGGGTGTTTTCATCACGAATGTGGCTGATCTTGGAGTCGGAAAATTATCAGAATCCGCTGAGCTCAATGATGGATTACTAGACCTCTGCGTGCTCAATCCTACTGAATTTCAAGATTATATGAATTTGGGATTTCACTTCGGTGGCGGCTTCATTGGCGGAAAGGCACCCTACTATATTCGCAATGTGCGCGTGGGCACCTCGTCGCCGC
>JACMKL010000765.1 GCA_014380105.1 Candidatus Melainabacteria bacterium | reverse complement strand
TTGGTGACAAGGTTATGTCGAGTGAGCATACATTTGAATTGATGACCAAACTGGGTCATAACATGCAATTCTTCTGGCCGCTCAGTATTTATTTTGTGATTGTCAATTCGCTGCTAGAAGAATTTTTTTGGCGTGGCATCATCATGACCAAAATCGACAACTTATTTCCTAATTCGAAATATACCGGGATAATTGTTTCTTCAGTTGCTTATGGTGCCTTTCACTATCCGATTCTCGAATTAGTGATGTTTCCTGGCTGGGCCCTGTTCGGCGCATTTCTACTAGCGACTTATGGTGCACTACTGGCAGTGCTGTATAAGAAAACTGGTTCTCTTGTTGTGCCGTGGATTGCGCATGCATTACTTACTGACTTGTCCGCGATTTTGCTAATGCTCAAATTGTTTGAAAGATTGCATGTGCAATGAAGAACCCAGAGTCGATAGGCTGACTCTGGGTTCTGTGATGTCTGCGAGTATGTGGCTTTGCCGTCACTTTTGTCCGACTTCGCAATTCGGTCAATAGGATGCTCTGCGTTTATGTCACCATATGGTGAGTATAATCTCCAGTTCGAAAATTACGGCAAGAATGGGACATTGTTAATTTGAAATGAGTGCCTGCTTTTGATGAATTTGCACTTACGAAACGCGAATACCTTGTCGGAAATAAGTTAACAGATACATGTGACGGCTCTAACATGTAAACATTAGTTGTCATTTCCGTGTTGGTTCTGACCATTGACTGAATAAAGCAAGTGGACATGTGCCATTTTTAAATTCTGCAAGCGGGGCAAGTCCAGTAAAAAAGTCTCCAGGCTTTTATTTTGCAGACCGTTACCGGCCAACATTAATTAGGAAAGCTATATAAGTGCTGCTTTTTTCGACTGGTGAGAATCAGGTGACCCACATGCGTGCCAAGAAATTCGAAGTACTGTCGGTGCCAGTATTGGCATCTCACATGGAGACAATTCGACTAATAGCTGAAAGAAGAATGATAAGCGTCGACCAACTTGCCTCGGAAATCCTTACAAAGGAACTGCGGGCGCAGGGGAAATTGGTCGTAGCTTTAGGTAGAACCGAAAAACGATCCACACAACCCCGCCAGATCAACCCTCCAATAAAACTGCGACAGAAAGATTCATTTCTCGAAAAGATAGGTATTGAAGTTCGCAGACGGAGAATGGTCTTGGGTATTAGTCAGCTAGACCTTGCAAAAAACGCGGGATTCAGTCGCGCTTACATTAGTGATGTTGAAAATGGCTATAGAAATATCGGCTTAGACAATCTCTACCAGATTGCGGCCGCACTGGGTGTTGATGGATCTTTCCTTGTACATAAAGCTGAATTTGATGGCGCTGAAATTCTTCCGCAAGCGGAGACAGGCTGAAGGAATATTTGACTCGATCACATATTCATTCATTTGTTCACAGATTTTAAAAGCCGTGCGAAAGCACGGTTTTTTATTGCAATGCGAAACCTAACGCGAATCTCACGCCTCTCGAGTTACGTTGATAGAGTCCCAAACTTCAGAGGCTCACTCAAATGACTCTAGAATTCGATACTACCGCCAAAGGTGCGGACCGCGCAGAGCAAGTTTCCTCCAACACTTCATCGTCTGCTGGAGATCTCTCAAGCTCCATTTGGAACGATATGAGGAACAGCGGGAGAGAAAATCCAACAGCGCTAGACGGCACAACGCCAATCGCGCTTAAGGATATTCCGAATGATAAACCCCAACAACCTTTGCTCGGTGCTGAGCGTGCAGCTGAAAGTTTTTTACCAGAGGTTTCATTTGAAGATTCTAGTCTGCCGGCTAAACCAGCTGTTCCAGAAACTGAAGGTGGACAGAATATCCCGGACACCAAAAGAAAGCCAATCACTTCTGACGACTTTCAGTCTTATCAATCAGTTTATGTCGGACAGTAGTTTGGTAGCTTCTTTCTCGCGGTGCGTTTTTCTGAGCAGATTCGGGCTTTTCACCGCGGCGC
>JACMKL010000764.1 GCA_014380105.1 Candidatus Melainabacteria bacterium | reverse complement strand
TATTCTCACCAACAATCACGTGGTTGGGCAAGCTGATGAAATCAAGGTCACCCTCAATGACAAAAGAGAATTTCAAGGAAAAGTAGTCGGCCGCGATAGTTTCACCGATCTTGCATTAGTGAAAATTGAAGCTAAAGCGTTGCCTGTCGCACGAATAGGCACAAGCAAAAGCTTGAGACCGGGAGACTGGGCAATTGCTATTGGCAGCCCACTTGGACTCGACCATTCGGTCACGATGGGTATTATCAGCGCGCTCGGTCGCTCACTCAGTGACATCAATAGCGTTGACTTCATTCAGACAGACGCTGCCATTAACCCCGGCAACTCTGGTGGACCGCTTTTGAATATTCGCGGCGAAGTGATCGGGCTAAATACAGCAATTCGAGGCGACGCACAAAATATCGGTTTTGCAATTCCAATTGATATTGCCAAAGACATCACTGATCAACTTTTAAAAGATGGCTCAATCAAACGACCATATGTCGGCGTTTACATGCAGGATGTGGATGAAAAATTAGCGAAGTCGCTCGGTGTTCCGGCTAATACAAAAGGCGTATTGATTGCGCGAGTCGAGCCGGACGGTCCTGCAGAAAAAGCAGGGTTATTGCCTGGAGATGTGATCGAGAAAGTCGACGGAACCGTAGTCGCCACCTCGAAAGAAGTCCAAAAGCAAATCCGCGCCAAAAAAGTAAATGAATCAGTCACTTTCCTGGTGCTTAGAAATGGTGCGTTGACAGCGTCGACAATTAAACTCGGCGATTATCCAGTCAAAGAGCGCTAAACTGCGGCGAACTATTTTTGGGAAAAAATGATACGCTCAAATTTATGAAAATAAAAGCAGTTACGGTAATTCTTTGTTTTGCCATGTCCGTCATTTTTGCGGGTTGCGCTTCGGCGGTGCCATCGAAGTTGCCTAAAGGTAATACTTGTGAGCCTGGTTTAGCACCTGCCAGCGACAGTGAAGTTGATAAAAAGGAGAAGGTCGGACAAATGCCGAGAAAAGTAGAAAAAACTGATGCCGAATGGAAAGCAGAATTGACTCCAGAGCAATATTCCGTGGCTCGCCAGAAAGGGACCGAACGAGCTTTCACCGGCAAGTATTATGATTCACACGCTGAGGGCGTCTATAAATGCGTCTGCTGCGGTGCCGAATTGTTCAGCTCTGAGCAAAAGTACGATTCTGGTAGCGGATGGCCAAGTTTTTGGGCGCCTCATGCAAAAGGTAATGTTGGCGAAGAAACCGACAACACCCATGGCATGGCGAGGACTGAAGTTATTTGCACTCAGTGCGGCGCTCACCTTGGACATGTCTTCGATGATGGTCCAAAGCCAACCAATCAGCGCTTCTGCATAAACTCGGCGTCCTTGAAGCTCGACGAAAAGAAATAAGGCGAGGCTAATAGGTTTTCTGGCAGGGCCTTGCCACGAAAATTCCACACTTCGCTGTCATTGTATGGGAATCAAACTTACTAGACGCGCCCTCAAATTTTGCTGGCGTGTACAGGCAGACCCATGCACAACACTCAATATTCACTAGAAGAGCGCATCGACGTCGAACTCTCAGACTGGATGCATCAAAAAAACCAAATTCTGGCGCTCAAAGTTACCTGCCGGATACAATTCGTCGCCATTTTGATGTTGGCGGTGGCACTCGGCTTCCTGATGCTTGCACAGCCACATCTAGATGCCATGCCATATGCAAAAACGCTGCTCAACTAATTGCAACTCACCCGAAGATTCTCTACAGAACAAGACTGCTCAAAGCAGTTTAGGTTTTTGGCGATCCAGTCAGGGGTATATCGCCCCTAGTAACTGGGGCATCAATGACTAATACAATCCTTCTTGTCGATAACGACCAGCAGCTGACTGCACTCGTTAAATCTTTGCTGCTGGGACGAGGACATACGGTCGAGCACTTCGAGTCCGGTAAAGAGGCACTCGAATCGGTCAAGAAACAGACACCAAAACTAATCATAGTGGGTGAGCAGTTAGCAGACATCGACGGCGTTGGCTGGATTGTCAAATTGCGCCAAATCAATCGCGAAGCCAAAATTGTTTTCATTTCCAGCAAATGGCGCGACACCGATTTATATCAACAGCTGACAAAAGACTTTGGCGTCTCTTTAGTCGTACATAGACCTCTTAAACCGTTGCTATTTGGCGCTCAAATCGAAAGCGAGTTAGTTGAAAGAAACATCGAAAATGAGAATGCCGACACAGAGACTTTTGTGCAACTTAAGAAACGCTTTGCCTCGATCGTGCCAGCGCGTTTAAAAAGCATAGAAGAAATTGTCGACAAGTCTCTTAAGGCTCCGGACGATAAAATCGCCATAGAAGAAGTGAGGCGTCTATCTCACAACTTAAAAGGAACAGCTAGTTCGTGCGGTTTTCACAACCTGGGTGAAACATCAGCTCAGATCGAACAGACCATGAACGAAATAATAGAAGGCGACAAACCGCTCGATAAGAACACTCTCGATAAAATCGTTAGACTCGTCGGCGTCATGCACGAAAATGTCCGGCAAGATTATCCCGAAGAATTGCCGACTGCCTCCGAAGTAAATGCGCAGAATGCCGATATTAACGATTCTTCGATGGCAAAGGTGCTTCTTTTTGGAACTCACTCCGAAGACGACCAGGCTAAATTTGCTAAAAAAGCCGGCGCAAAAATTATCCTGGCCCAAAACGAATCTGATGCTTTAGAAAAGGCTAAAGGCACCACCCTTGATGCCGCGATCATTGACATTAGTGATGTCTCTTCAGAAAAAACACTTGATTTGGCGCGAAAACTACGCAATCTCCCGGGCTGCGAAACGCTGCCCCTTGCCTTCATTCATCAGAATGATGAGAAGGCAAATAAAAAGGACGGAATGCATGCGGGTGCTTCCTTATACTTGAGACAGCCCGTCCGAGAAGAGGAGATGGCGCAAGCAATCGAGTATTTGATTACACTGAGAGGTCGTCCGCGCATTCTTATCGTTGACGACGATGAGGATTTCACTAAAATTATTGAGGCTGCCCTTGGAAAAGAAGGCATGCTCGTTAAATCAGTGAATATTCCTGGCGACGCCCTGCCCGTTTTAAATGATTTTGCTCCTGACTTGCTCTTGCTGGATGTGATGATGCCAGGCACGAGCGGATATGACTTATGTAGAAAAATTAGGAATTTATCTAGGTGGCAAGATCTACCGATTGTATTTTTGACCGCCCAATCTGGTTTAGATTCGCGGCTAGCCGCATTTGATGCAGGTGGCGATGACTATTTACCAAAACCAGTGGCGGCAGTAGAACTTCTTGCACGCGTAAAAGTCAGGCTTGACCGTATGCGCCTGATGAAAGAACGTGCTGATAGAGACATTTTGACTGGACTACTTTTGCGCAGAGCCTTCATGGAAAACTTGACGTCGCTCTGGGCAGAAGCTGAGCGTCACAAGTTGGAATTTAGTCTCTGCCTCATGGACGTTGACCATTTTAAGAAGGTAAACGATACCTACGGACACATGGCAGGTGACCGCGTTCTCGCTCACTTTGGGCAGCTTTTACGTCGAAGATTTAGAGTTGAAGATTTGCGCGGCCGCTGGGGTGGCGAAGAATTCATAATGGCATTCAGGCATGAAAGTCGAGATACCATGGGCGGTGCACTAAATCGAGTTCTTGACGAACTAGTGACAATTCCCTTCCAGGGCGATCACGATGAAAGCTTTCTAGTTAGCTTTAGCGCCGGGCTTGTTAGCTATCCTGAAGATGGAAGAGAGATAGAAAAATTGATCAGGAAAGCAGATGAAAGACTGTATATGGCGAAAGAGCAGGGACGCCGCAGAATTGTAAGTAACGGATAGAAAAAAGTCATCAAGCAAAATGAGTGGATAGCGAATGGCAAGAATTCTAGTAGCAGAAGACGATACATTTCTTTCAGATCAAATTCGCCAATGGCTAGAGTTTGAAAAGTTTATCGTGGACGCAGTCTACACAGGCCCAGAGGCTGTAGAACACCTGCAATTTGAAGAATATGATGTTGTAGTGCTTGATGGAAATTTGCCGGGCATGGACGGGCTTGATGTCTGTAAAACTTTTCGAGCGAACGGAGGATTGACACCAATCCTTATGCTTTCTGGAAGGGACCAGGCAAAAGATAAGAAAGCAGGCTTTGACGCTGGCGCAAACGACTACTTACTCAAACCATTTCACTTGAAAGAGTTGTCTACCAGGCTAAAGAAGCTCATGGTACCAGCTACTTAATACCGAAATGCGGGAGCGCGTGAATTGCGAGACCTCTCCACTGCTCTGAATAAATCGACAATTTTCGAACAGGTATTAGATCCGTTGACAATATACGGAATCGACGATTCTTTCACCTTAGGTCCAGTTGTTTTCTTCACTTCGGGTCTAAGATTTTTTAGCGGAAAAATACTCCAGGGCGCATTGATATCACTTCTTGGGGGTTCTGAATATAAGTATTTCTGTAACCATCCCGGAGCCCAAGCCGCAAGTTCCTTTATGCGTTTTTTATCCTGCCTGGAAAATTTTTCTTTGCGCTGAAGTCGTTCGTGGCAAAACTGAGCAGCATCAGTAACGTGCCACATCGCCAAAATAGTCCTACCTACTTTTTCTTGATGCAGAAAGAATTTTCTTGGCGCAATACTTTTCAGTGTTACGTGTCCATGAAAAGTCCAAAAATTGCCCTTACAACCAATTACCGAAAATTGCGCCACTCCCTCATCATCAGGAATTGCCTTTTTCCTGCGATCAATTTTGGGCGTTTTATTCAATCCCCTTTCAACAGCCAGAGCGTTAAGCGCAGGGATAATTTGCTTCCCAAATGCGCGCGCTTTCGCTTCTACGATTTCTTCTATCGACGGTATTTTTAAACCCACATCGTTCCTTATGAATACTCCTCGAGCAAGTCTAAGGATGTACTTTTTGGCGACCAGAAAGCAAGTTATCCAATCAACACTTTTTCGATCTCCATAGGCTAATAGGTCGCGAGTGACAAATATGGACTGAGGCGGAAGTTGGTGAATGTAGCGGCGAATGAGTCTGGGTGTGGACATATTCGGTTCCTCCTAAATTTGCTGATCTAGAAAAATTCACAATAAATCTAATAGTAGCCATAGGATGAATTTGGGATAGATTAGCTACCTATGCGGATTCCAAGAAGCAAATCTTTCCATCCCTAATCTTTAAACGATCAATGAACTCAAAAAGTTCAATTTAAGACCGGCATTTAGGGAAAAGACATTCGGAAAAAATCATTGGCAAAAATACTAAATGCCATGGGAATTAAATCAATGACAACTCAAGTCAGTCGGTGCAATACTTACAATGCCCCCCTTCTCCCATATCAATTTTCGATTCCTTCAGGGCGATTAGCTGCAGGCGCGGTGTCACAACGGAGACTGCAACATACAAACGACCAGTAGGATACGGTGGGGTACATGCCAAAACAAATGATGGCAAGCGTTTCTCGAGCAGTGACGGCAGCTAAAAAGATCTTAGACGCGCTTGCTAAGGGTGTTTAATGCAATATCAAATTCGTTTTCTTTAAGCACATCACCTAAGTTTTGATGGCAATATTTCTGTGCATTTCCAAAAGTGCAGAGATGATCGGATCGATAAACTGAGTGGGTTGTACATTCAAGTCAAAGTATGAAAGCGAAACGCGGAAAACGAGGTCGTTGTTTCTGCATGAGTAATAAATTCTGCCAGAATTTTTTGAGTCGACTTGGTCACTGACTAGCACTTCCTCACAATTTACATCAGATTTCAACAATTCTCCTAACGCCTGCAAGCGTTCACGCTCATCACCCATAAATTTGATGGCATTCTCAACTGGAGAAAATTCGATAACCATCAAACTGAGAGAATCGAGATTGCAATGGTCATCAATAGCTGAATAGATGTGCTGTGCGCGACAACGTCCATTCAGGGCGCGTATGTCGTAGAAGCAATCAAATACACCTGTCATTGCTTGAGTCAATTCAAATGGAAATTTCTCTGCCATATTTATTTTTTGCCTTCATCGACTAATGCTTTGGAAATTTCTTTCACCATATCCCGAACTTCTAGAATACTTTTTTGAAAATTTTCTTTTATCAATAGATTATAACTTTCTGTCGCCGCTACATCGCTTTGAACGTGACCAAACCCATCTGCAAAAACTTCGTCCCAAACACCGTCCATCTGGTATTGCACACGATTATTACTATCCAGAACTAATTCTTTCGTAAGTTCATTACGAACGGCAAATCGACTGAATAGTGTGTATTTCATTTCATCCGAGAGTGCGTTAAATTCGCGTGTACAAGCTCTTGCAAACTTAGGTCTGGTTGAAAGCGGCTCAGCAAAATCTTTATAGAGCACATTGAGTGCATGACCTAACTCATGCTTAAAAGTAAAAGCAACATTTTCGGCCTTCATCCACTCTGAGCCTTTCCTGACATATTCGCCGACATACAGTTTATTCTGCATATTCTCTTTTATAAAAGCGCCTAGAGTGGTAGCTAGCTCGGCATCCCTGCGTTCGCCTGCCAAAGAAACTGCAGGTTGCATTATGTGCAATTCTTTTAAAATATTGAGTTCAAAAGGAGCTAATTTACTAACTTGTGCAAAAAATTCGCTATGAAATTGATCAGACACATGTTCAGGCAATTTTTTCAGACTATCTAAAATTTCTTCGGCAGACTCTTTTTTAACGCTTTCGGAAAGCAGTTCGCTTCTGCGGATTACTGCAGACTCAGTCTTTGAAATTAGCTTCTTCTGTTCGATTAAGTCGCCAACTAGGTGCTTCACACCACCAACAAAATTATCTTTTGAGCCCGGATCAAGTTTGCTCATCTTGCTTCCGATATTTTCTAAAGTAGCAATCAACTTTTCAGTTTTTGCGAATTTTAATGCCGAAATTCCTGGAAGCATATTGGGTCCCAATTCTGTCAAAAATAAACTTGCATGACGCGCTCGTTCTCGAGTTGATAAGGTCTGCCACTCCTTATCTAACTCATCTTTGTCACGCAAAATTTTATCCACTATCTCTTTGCCCACTACTGGAAGGGCAGAAGCTATTTCCGTGCCAATCGTGGAAATGTCTTTCATCGGAGCGCTGTAATCACCTGTTTTCAGCACCTTAGATGAATAGGTTTCGAGCAATTGATACACTTGCACGCCACTGACTAACGTTTCACCTATCCTCTGCCCCAATTCGTCCGCCGTTTTTAGGTAGCGCGGATTATTGGTCGCCATGTCCATAATAAATTGAGTTGGTTCACTTAAAATTTTCGTGCTCGCCAAATCATAGAGTATATTGCCGACACCCTGAACGACGCCAGTAGTGGAGCCGAGCATGATTTCACTCTGCTCATCTTTCCATGCCGTATCGAAAGTGCGCACACCCAAATCGACAATTTGCAATTGCTTCTCTAAAGGAAGTTTGGAGAGTTGAGACAATGCTGTCTGCCATTCTGAGGCGGAAGCACTCGAAGTCGAAGCTATAGCAGTATTCACTTCTACGTTATCGACGGCGTTAATGACAAGCTTTATGTGTCCTCCAGAACCTATTACTGCCCGGTTCGGAGTTTCGTTTAGCGGTCCTGATTGCTGACCAATCACTTCAGCTATATCTTTCTTAATTGCTTCTCTAACACCTGGATCGT
>JACMKL010000092.1 GCA_014380105.1 Candidatus Melainabacteria bacterium | reverse complement strand
GGTGGTCGGCAAGGGGCAGCCCGCCGCGGCTCCGGTTGTTTATGAGCTGCGTCTCAGAGGGCTCTACCGCAAAAACGACATGGGCCAGCAGGTGGTGTATGATTTTGCCAAGGCGCTGGCCAAGTCCGCCTTTTTTGCCACCGCGGACATCGGGGACAATCTACAGGCGTTTTGAAGGAAGTGATTTGAAAAGCTTTCTTGTCGGCAAGACAGGCACCTTGAAAGAGACTGACCATGGGGCAAGTGTTCTGGTCGGTGAGATGAGCACGCTCTTGCGTGGGCAAGTATTGTTTGTGATTTTCCAGCGCGGAAGAAACACAGTTCAGTTGCGTATGTCCCAGAACAAAATGCTGCAAGGCTTGTTCTGTGAATTTGGCGGACCGGGTCCAAGGTACGGTGGCTGACTGAAGTCACCTCTTTATCGAGCGCCGCGTGGTGGCTCTGGAGGAAACTATGAATACGATAATTGTCGAATACAAAAGTGGTTTTTTCATTATGGCTTCCGGCTGGTTTGCCAACAAAATGATGTACACGTGATCGCTAAATGTTGTTAGCAAGCCTCTTCACATTCTCGGAGAACGTTGAGAGGCTTTTTTTTTGGGGTAGTAAAACTATAGAGCACCGTAGTAGAAATTTTCTAGTAATTGCGGAACATTTGTTTCAACGTATTTAGTGGTCGCAAATTCTATTAGCGTTACTAACAATTGCCTCGCTATTTTTCTTCGAAGAAAGGGACAATTTTATTTAGGGAAGGCAAAAAAGCTTGAAAGTGATCGTAGCCTGGAAGCAGTTCTACTCTAACTTGCTTCTTATGCTTTTCGGCTTCAACCTGCATGTCCTGAGCTTGGACGCTGTATGCTTTTTCGACTGGATCGTTGCCGCCAAAGCAAAATAAGACGGGACAATGCAAATCGGAAGTCCACATGCCAAAGGATCGAAGCTGATGTTCTTTATCCACCTTCTCATAGGGTCTCAGCTGTTCGTAATAGACTCCCCGGTCGAAATCAGCGTAAGCACCGCAAGCGGCAACTTTTTTTAGGCGCGAGTCGATTTCAGAAAGAAGCACAACGTTTGTTCCACCCACACTGTGACCAACGGCAAAAATATTTTTCTTGTCTACTTGAGGAAGTTTACATAAGTAGTCTACTGCGGCCTTCAAATCGTCGACTTCGGGGAGCTGGTCCATGCTTTTCTAAAACGGTAACGTGCTTTTTTCGAGCTTGCGCGAATGACTCTTCGCCTTTCGTGGCGGGCGATTTAGAATTGTTCTTTTGAGGCAAATAACGAAAGCTCACTCTGAACGATTGAATGTTTTTTTGCGAGCAGAACCTCACGCGATCAAGTCAATTCATATTTGGTCGTCAAAATTGCAATTGAGTCAATTTACATTGGTGTATATTCAAACTTCTTTCTTTTTGATGATTTATTCAAACGTCGAAAACACTCCCCTGTCGGTGAAGAGTCATCATTCTCTGAATGAATTCTATTTGGATTCTTGGCGATCTTTCTTGTAGGTTGATGCCAAGTATCAACTTCGCAATTCCAGAAAGGACCCCACGCAACCCCAGATCTAAACCACCGCGTGATTTAAATCATTACTTCTTTTCGCCAGAGCGATCCAGTTGATGCATTAAACTAAAACCAAATCAAAACATGAAGCTATTTAGTGTGCAGTGCAGTTCGGGTAAGGTGTCGATTTTCGAAAGGCATATCCGCCTGGAGCGCAGCAATGAATTCTTCATCTCTGTAGGATTGATGAAGATTGTTGTGGCAGCTGATGTTGTATCGAGAGGTCGAGAAGATTCACAAACATTCTTCCTGGCGCGAGAAAAATATTCAGATGTGCAGCAAGAATTTTTCCTGATGACTAACTGCACTGCGATCACCACTGATGGGGGAGTTGCAAAGATTGTAAAAGGCTCTTCCAGAGAGGCTTTGATTGCAATCGATTACTACACAGACAAGCTCGGCCCACACGCGGAATTTATGCCCATTGCCGGCTTGCGGAGCGAAAACTTACTTGCTGGTTCATTAAGACAACCGCGGCTAATCAAGCTGAGTGAAGGTGAGGAAATTTGCTTTCATCAGATCCTTCGCTACACTGTGATCGAAAAAGTTAAGGAGCAACGTACTGGATTTTGGTCCTTCTTGGGTCCAAAAGTAGTTTTCTTTGCTGTTGAGAAGACTCAGTCATGGAGCCGTTACGCAATGTTCGATGGCAATGATCTTCGTCTTTACGAAACGGATAAACGGATTATTTAGCCGTGTGCAGGGAGAAAGTGGGCTCTGATTTCCAATTTCATTTGTTAAATGCAGACTAGTCATGACTATCGAAAGAACAAAGAGCGAGGTCCGTGGACTGCTCTCATTAGTAAAACGCGAGTGTTCCTGATGCCGACTTAAATAGAGGAGCCACTGCGTTTCTATACTCGGTGGTTCCTCTAGAATTGATTATTATCCAGAGAAATCTCAGTATCATTTCACCGCTGGTGGTGGCAACCTAACTAGATTGAAAATGAATCAACTTGGTGGAAGTTTAAAGAGAGTCAAGGTCAACTTGTTCCGACGCAAGCTCAATGACAAGGGACTAACTCGAACTTGGGTTAGCAGTCTTCGATACATTGTAACCAAAGAAGGTTGGCTCTATATTGTCATATTCGTAGATCTTCAAACGCGCAAGGTTACTGGTTGGTCGCTCGCGCCCGAGGTTAGCCCTGACCTTGTTGTGGCTGCATTTAGAGGAGTGGGTTCGGGGCTGAATAGCCGAGTACCGCAAGTAGTGCTTACGCAATACCACGACGCATACAAGACAGCCTTTCGCTCTAAACTAAGAAAGTACGGCTGCAAGCATAAGATGTTTCGAGGCATTCAATCGGTTAATGCAGTTGCGAATGTCTTTTTCCATGCCCTGGGCAACGAGTTTCTCAATCATCAAAAATATGAAACGTTTGAGAACGCTCGGCTCAGCATCCTCACATACTTCGAGTTGGTCTATAACAAGAACAGGCATAAAAATATTATGCGTACACGTCGAGACCTCCTTTGGTGGCAGCGTTATATCAAATATTAACAGTGCGCGAAACGCACGTTCACTTCCCACCTACAATCCACTTGTCACTTTATATGGCGAAAGATCTTGACTCATCATTAAGCGAGGAGTGCGCAGCTCATGCCGCAACGCTCCTGCTGCACCTGGACCTGGGCGACAAACTAATTTTGCTTCACTAGTAAAAGCTGAAATGAACACAAAGGAGCTAACGCTCCCTTAAACAAATAAAGACCATGATTCAAGGAAATATTCCAGAGCGATTGATATACGTGTTAAACGTCGCCAGGACAATAAATGTTGAGTGGGAAGATTTAGAAGGCATTGCTGTCATGAATGAGGTGATCTTTCCATGCTTTCCGGTCGACAAAGCTAGTCCGGAAAGTCTCGAGACTGCGCTTGGCTGGGCCGGATACAACAAGGATTTACCGCAGTCCAGCCAAAATTTGCCAAAGCAAATTGAACGCGCCAATGATCCTTTTCAGATTCGCATTGCTGGTTTGGAAGCTCGTGGCCGTGGAGGTAGAGCTTACAAGGTGATGACGGAAGAGGGCTATTGGTTCGACCTTCGAGAGGATGTATTGCTTGACGCCCTAATTCTCAGCGGCATCGAGAAGGGCGGAAAAATCAATGGCTCATTTGTCTGGGGCAAAGTTGGCTCACAGATTAAGTTAGTGAGAGTCGGCTCGGCTCTTCACAGCGCCCTTATCGAAGCAGGCAAACGTAGGACAATCGCAAAAGTGAAACATCTATCGCCCGGCGGTATCTACCGAAACGTCAAAGGAGAGAGATTCTTGGTGATTGGCAGAGTAAGTACAGTGGAATTCACCTACGACATGGGTTTTACACCGAAGCTTTGGGAAAAATTACATGCAATTCCCGCAAGCGTTTGTCGCAAGGATTATTCGAACCAACTGCTTGTACTTCAATTGCAGCAAAGCGATAAGGGACTTGAGCGGCTAAACGGCATATTGGACTTCGAGAAATCTAAGTCTTTTTACCTCTCGTACTTTAAGCGGCAGAACACTCTCTCGGTGGTTGAATGCGAAGATATAGTGCAGTTGCCGATCGATCTCCTTCCACGCCTGCGCGAGGCTGCATTGCGTGCTATCGCTGAATTAAGTGAGGGGCATTCTGGGGAAATAGTAGTCGATAGAATCTGCTACGAATCTGGCTTAGCCAATTTAGTTGCTTATCCAGAAGAACCTTCTGTATCAGCCGAGTTCAGTCCACTCGTGGAATTACTCACGCCCTACCTGAAATGATAATCGCGCCGATTCTTAGTAGCTTAACAAAGCTCAGAACTAAATCAACTTGAGTGTTAGCGCTGGTATGTGGCGGCTGGTCAGCACATAAACCACTTAATGTCTGGCGTGCTGTGATACCACAGGCGGCGCGCAAGTGAGTCAGTTTACATTCGAAGATTCAGATTCGATTTTATCTTCTCGATTTGGAGAAACAGCCGAAACGTGCGCAGGCATGGGAAACAGGTGTTCTATCTCTAGGGAACATTTGTTGTGTTTAATGGGGCGTCTTATGTAGATTCAAAACAAGTATCGACATCACATCTCCAGACAGGACCCAGGCAAACAACAACCAAGTCTCCACGGCAATTTCAGCCAAAGTCTCAGTCGCAAGTGTGATTAGGTCGATGCATTTTTTATAACCGCATCAATGATGCATAAATAAATTTCAAATGAAAAAGTCAAATGTAAGGTTCTTCAATGAAGACCAAAATTCTGCAGCGAACGTAGCCTTCGCTAACTTAGTGTCTAACAGCAACATCGGCAGCATGCCCAAGTCAAAATCCTTTATCACTGGCACTGTTGTGCAGACGACGAAGGATGGTATCTATGTCGATTTCGGCACTAAATTCGATGGCTTCTGCGAAGCATCTGAAGCTGGCGACTTGCAAAAAGGTGACACTGCTGACTTCTGGGTCCTTTCTCCTGCCGAGTACGAAAAAGCTGCGGTTCTGTCGCACACAAAGTACCTTGCCTGGAAGCACATCGAATCATTGGAAGGTTCCGGGGAAGTTGTCTCTGTGCGTGCCTTCTTCGTAGCTGAAGACAGACGTAAGACTCGCATCGCCGGTCTGCGTGTTGTTTTCGAAGAAGGAGTTCTTAAAGGCATCCGCGGATTCGTTCCGTTTAAGGAGATTGCCGATCGCACAGACGTTAAAGCTATGCTTGAGCAAACTCTAAACGTCGTTGTTATCAGCTCGGACCCTCACCGCGGCCCTTTCGGCGACCTGATTTTGAGCAACGCCAAGGCAGGCATGCAGGCTGTCCGCGATAGTATCGCCCATGTTCAAGCTGGTCACATCGTGGAAGGCACCGTTAAGAAGATCTTGAATCTTGAGGACGGCGAGAAAGGCGTTTTGGTGGACCTTGGTGAAAACTTGACCGGCATCATGTACAGCCGCGATATCACTTCGGTTCCCGGACAATCAATTACTGACCTGATTAAGGTTGGTGAAACCCGCCACTTCGAAATCAAGCGCATCGACCATAAAGATTGCAAAATCTGGTTGGCAACTAAGAGGTTGGACCGCATCAACTTCGAGAAACAAATCGCCAAAGACAAAGAGTACACAGGCAAAGTTGTTCGCTCATTCGACTATGGTGTCTTCGTACACCTGGGCAGTGAGATCAACGGCTTAGTGCACATCTCTGACCTGAAACGCGCCAACGTATCACTTTCCGTAGGTGACAGCGTGACCGTGAAGGTTAAGACTGTTGACGAAAGGTGTGAGCGCATCTCGCTTACATTGGTTGAGAAACACTAAAAGGGTCTTCGACGAGCGAGGACCTATTTGTTCACCCGGTGCGAGGCTTCAACACCTCGCACCATAAACCCCGTTCGCTATGAAGCAGCAAACAAAGAATGACGGTTTCAAGAACCCCAAAACAATTGCCGTGTTCCGCAAGTTCGGAAACAATGCGATTCGTTTTGAAGTGGGTTCTCTTGAAGCGTCCATGACCGAGACGATTCTGTCCGCGCTCATTGCGATCACTGCGCTTTTGCCTCAGGCATTAGTAGTTGTTCGCGCCGACGGCAGTGTCTTTTCTAAAGGCATGACTTTCGTGCCTGAGGAAAGTGACGAGGTTTTTTATGCGCTGCGGCAAGCGTACGACGAGGAACACGGTATTGTCCGTCGTTCCTGATTTTTGGTGTAGGAGAAGGCAAACCTAAAAACTTTTGCACTCATGTCCATTCAAAATCTTTTGATTTTCCCTGCACTGTTGGTTGTTCTAATTTACAGTCGCTACATTGTGTATGCGATTGCACCGGTCACCGTGCTCCGTATCGTCGACGCGTCCAAGCGTAGGATAGCTGAGGCTGCTTTGGTTGCGTTCGTGTACAACATTGTCAACGTTGCGGCTTTTGCATTGTGCGATTTATCCTACAGCTTTAAGACGTTTGTGATTGGTTTTGTTATCACTGCCGTGGCTGCTTATCTGCTCAATTACAGTTGCGCAAAACAGAAAGCATAGAAAATGTGGTCGTCAAGCATAATCGCCTGGCGGAATGACTTCGTAAGAAGTTGAGATTGAGCAAACAAAAGGCGCGTGTTAGCTGTGGAGCCGCGCGCTTTTTGTTTCTCTATTTCATTTTTTTGAAGCATTAAATGTTTAAATGATTGTTTAATCGGAATGGTGCCAATAAGCTCGTTCCACAAAATTTCTAAAATGAAAAAAGTAACTTCTCTCGATATTCTCGAAGAGCCCTCAGTTGTGGCTACCTTCGAGAAAATCGGAACCACATTTATCTGCTTAGCCTCGACATCAGCCGTTGACGTTAACGCCATTCTTTCCACGCTCCAAAAGTCCTCAGCTTCGCTGTTTCCTTCCGGTACTCTGGAAGTTCGCAGTGACGGCAGCATCTTCGCCGATGGTCGCTTCTACGCACCTGAGGTAGAAGATGATGGGCTCTACCCGCTTCGCAAGCAGTTCAGAAATGAGAAAGGTATTTCGCCTTCCGATTATGTCTTGCTGTGCGGTGCGATGAAGCGTGATGTGATAAACGCTGGCGGTGTTTTCTAACACCATCACCACCTACACCACGGCTGTGCCGCTGTGTCCAGTGCGCATGCAAAAGTAAACACAGATTACCTCCACGCGAAAATCGCGTGGAGTTTTTTACAACGGAAGGGCGATGCGATTGGCGCCACTTCTGAAACAAAAACAATCGTTGAGGCAACTACAAAATGATATTCAGTTCTGAATTCTGGCCAATCTCCCTTTTATGGGCACTGATCGCCGCAGTAATTTCTGGTTTTGTCGCCTTCAAAGGTGGCAACGAGGATCTCTCTAATCGCACATACGGACGGCACAATACACCCGACGCTAAGCCAGCGAAGGCTTATGCAATTAAAGGTGCAGTAATAGGATTTGTGGTGGTGCTGTTCATGATCAGATTTGTTCTGTATTACATGCAGCCCGTCTTCCAGGGAACTTTATTCGGATATTTCCCGCTGATCATCTCGACACTGATTCCCGCATTGGCTGTAGGTCTTTTGGTGAACGGTCATAACAACGAAAAAATCATCTGGTACAGTGTAATTTCTGTACTGGCGGTTTTTCTGATTGCTGGCGGTCAAAAACTTTATTATGGATTTGGACCTGCTAATGCCCTGCGTTTCGCGAGTTTGCCCAATATTGAAATCGCCAGTGAGAAAGAGCAGATACCCCCAACTGACCCTGACCGCATGGTGTTGGTTTCGAAGGATATCGCTGCATTCCGAGGACAGTCTGCAATTTCCACTGAAACCAACATCGCTAGCCGCTTTGGTATCGACAAAGATGCATACACTCTGCAATCGGTCAGTGGACATCGCTATTGGATCGCCCCGCTTGAGCCTATCAATAGTGGCGATACTTATTGGTCTCCGCTCTTGGGCGACTACGCAATCAGCCCTGGCTATGTGGTTGTTGATGCCGAGAATCCTGAAGAAAAACCACTCCTGAAGCTGGGTTTTAAAATTCGTTTGTTTGTTGGTCAGAACTGGGTCAACAATTTGTCGCGTTATGTCTATCAGCGTGGATATGATGAAGGCGACCTGGATGAGCCAATCTTCGAAGTTGATGACAAATGGGTGCCTCATTACACGATTGGATACATACGTCGTCCGTTTGGAGGAGTAAGTGGCTCCGTTCTGGAAAAGGTAATTGCAGTGGACGTTGCTGATGAAGAAGCGAAATTGCACGTTTTCGATTTGCACAAGAAGCCTGAATGGATCGACCGCGTCGTATCCGACGATTTGGTCAAGGAATACGCTGAAGACTGGGGAATGTATGGCGGTGATTTCGCTCGCGAGAATACCTGGAAAGTAATTTTCGGTATTAACAAGACGGGCACTCGCGAACCTTCCGATATTGACCTCGCTTATACAAGAGAAGATCATAACGTGTGGGTCGTACCAATGACCTCGACATCTGTTGACGACCACTCGGTTAATGGTGTCCTGGTTTTCCAATCGAGCGAGAATAAAGGTGTTTTCTATCCCGGTCTGAAAGGCTTTAACGAAGCCTCCAGCGTGGTGGAAACAATGCAGAACGCGCGAGACAACGTCAAACACTATCCGGTTGAGTCTGTCCAGCTTTACAGCATCTACGGAGAACTGACCTGGGTGGCAATCTATGCTACTCCGCAGGAAATTGGTGCTTCATTTGGTGGCATTGGTATCATGCGTGCATTCACTCAAAATGCGGCTGATGTCATTTTTGCAAACGACAAGCAGACTGCCTTGAGGCTCTATGCGACTCAACTCGCACATACCAATAATGGCGGCACTTCGATTTCGCAAACGATGAAACAAAGCAAAGTGATAACCGGCAAAATCAAACGCATCGCACTCCTGCCTTCCAGCCTGAACGGGGGCTCTCCGACTTACCTGTTCGTACTTGCTGGTGACTCACGCATTTACCTGGTAAGTCGTGATTCGTATCCACGAATTCCCCTTGTGGAGAAAGGTGACGCAGTTGTCTTCACTTTCCTCGATACGAAAAGTCAGGAAACGGCAGTTAACACATTCAGCTGTAAGTCTCTCGATGACGACGGTACAGCTGCACCATCAAAGCCTTTAGAAACGAAAGAGTAATGATGAAGATCATCAATTAACGGCATCTCTTCCCAGTGGGGGCGAGGTGCCAATTTCTAAAACTAAAAAAACAAGATATGAAATGGCTATTGAACTTGGTATCGGCATACCCGATATCCTTCACAGTCCTGGCGTGTCTGTTGATTTTGTACGTAGTATTGTCACCTCGATTTAGCCCACGGATTTACTCCAGTAAGCTATTTTTCCCCGATGAACATCGCGGGGACATGAAGGCGCTCAGGAGCTACGGCAAATATCAAAACGCCGAAATTCCTTTCCTTGCACAAGATGGTTTCAGAATGCGTGGTTGGTATTTTGCCAACACTGCAAGCAAGAAAATCTATCTGGTGCACCAGGGAAATTCAGGAGATATTCCCAGGCATATGGAAATCATCGACCTGCTGTTAGAAAGTGGAGCATCTGTATTTATTTACGACCCACGCGGCTTCGGAGAAAGCGCTGGCAAGCCAACCATACAGCATTGGTTGGAAGACGCTGAATCCGCCTATGATGTGGTTAATCACCAGCTTCATTTTACAGCCGAGCAGATTATCATCTTTGGAATATCTCTTGGTAGTGCTGCTGCGACTCACCTTTCGACTGTGCGCCCGGCGCGCGGTTTGATACTGCAATCTGGCTTCAGTTCGCTTGAAGCAATTGCTAAAGAAGAAGTGAAGGGATTACGGATTTATCCATCGTTTCTTTTTACACGTCCTGCCTTTGATAACGCGAGAATCCTTTCAGGGAGCCATCCGCCGTTACTTCTCGTGCACGGATTGAAAGATGATGTAATCGGTCCTGACCATACACGTACAATGTATTTCGCTGCCAGCGAACCTAAAAGTGTTCTCTATATGCAGGACTCCAATCACACTGAAGTCGCAGTCACTGACAGACCGAAATACTTACAGACGCTCAAGATGTTTCTCGCTTCTTTGTAGCGAGGAACATCTTGAGGAGAAGTCGTTCAATATTTGAACGCGAGCCATTGAACTCGGGTGCGGAGTTCTTTTTGGTTGAAAACAGCACCGGCTACTGACCTTAGTCTGTAGCGCAAAATTTTTTCTATGGCAACAAATAAAAAAACATCCAAAAGTCCCGTCCTCTCTTCGCCTGAGCAAGCGTTGCTTGCCCACAGGCAGCGTAAGAAGGATGCCGCAGTACGAAAACTGCGCAAGGAGAGTCAGCGCAAGATCAACCGATTCTGCGGACCTCCGATGGATATCCCGGTTGCAGGCTATACCCTTGAGGTGATTGAAATCGTCGAAAAGGAATTGACTGCAATCAACTGGAAGGTAACACGTCACTCCGGTCTTGAAGGGCAAAATCCTGTTCTTCGCCTGGCAATGAACGTGCCGGAGAAATAGTATGCGTCACTACATATTCCTGTATCTGACGGCACTCTGTGTGCTGGTCAGCCTGATTACAGTGTTCGTTATGGAAGAAAAGGCGGCGTTGGTCATGGCGGTTGGAATGTGTTCTTTCGCCCTGCACATCGTCTATTACCTGATCTGGGGAACGAAGATTGAAAAAGACAAAGACTGAACGAGCGAACGGCACAAAGTAGCTTTTGTGCCGTTTTTGCTCTTTAAATGATTTATTTCACTTTAAAAACAAACGTCATGAAAGAAGCAAATATCTTCACCCAACTTTCGTTGGTAGAAGCGATGAGCAAAGGACGACAATCCCAATTAGACTCCATCTCGGTGGCTATTTCTGCTTATCGTTCTGACAAAAACAACAGCCAGTCAAAGATTTTTACCTTTGTCGCTGTCTATATGCAATTCCTTTCACAATGGCTTGAGAAAGAGATTGCTCGCGAGCTGATGATTATTCAGTCGGAACTAAAACTATTACCGACCTTCCCCAGCGAAGAGCAGATCGACTACAAATTGGCTCATGCTCTGGGCATCCTGGAAGGTCTGAACACGCTCGGTTTAGTCAGCCATGAATTGATTAGCCGCTCTCAAAGCGCTCTTCACAAGGCTACTTTCCTTGGCTTGATCAACGCTGAAATACCTGGATTGAAAGCCTATGGCAACAAGCGCAACGACGAAATTTATCTCGCCACCGTTGAAGCTTCGGAAAATTCAAAGTTAACGATGTTTTCTCTTGTTCAAACAGCAAAGAGATGCGCGCTAACGCATTTCCAACAATGTGAGATGGATGAAGAGCGTGTTGACCTGGCACTTTCGCCGATTGCTTCAGCAACCACCGCCAGAGTAGTAGCAGACATTCTCAATCAACTCGCCTCAATTTGTAATCAACCATTTGATGAAAAAGGTACCTTCGATAACGACCCAAGCTTCAATGCTGTTACTGATGAAACGACTATTGCTCGTGCTCTTGCTGCTGGCGCCGCTGCGGATATCATCCTCACATACATTAGACGAGGAGACCGATTTGGAATCTTGCTACTCAATTAAACCCGCTCACTACTCAACTGAAAGGCTTCAGTTGAGCGGTTGAGCATAATGTCTCTGACAATGGAAAATTCAACAATGTGGTTCTCCGCAATCGTTTTTAGTGCACTTTTTGCAAGCGCACTGTTTTTCTTGTTTGCTCTGATCAATTTTTTCAAGGCAAATAGAGATAAAACCAGATACCCACTCTACAGGGGCTTTCGTCTGACGGGGCATGGGTTTCTTATACTGGGCTTACTGCAGATGTTTTTGTCACTCTTCGTAGATTATTGGATGAAGGGAAACGCAATGATATCTGCAGTATTTTTTTGTGCGCTGGGTCTTGGTGCACATTTCATATCATCAAAAATGCGAGTTAAACCTTAAAACAAAAAACGTATGAACATGCAAAATGGCTTATTAGGCGATTCTTTCTTTCAAGCAGCAAATGGAAAAGCTGTGATTTTCATTGGCAATATTGCCGGGGCTCCTAAAGAACACGGCGGTGTTTTGATCAGCGAGGATGGTCAAACTTTCCGCGAGACACGTCTGGTTAAAACTGTCGGCATCGGTCACGAGGCAACAGTTGTCGTATTCGACGCCATCGACAATCAGCTCTCAATCATTCAGAAAAAGATGACGTGGGAAAAGGATGGGGAATTCGAAACGGCTTGTGTCAACACAATTATCGTCAATGACGTGCCATATTCGCGGCTGCCGAATCCTGCAATCATCGATGTTTACGAAGTACCCGAAGAGCGATTTCTCCTG
>JACMKL010000763.1 GCA_014380105.1 Candidatus Melainabacteria bacterium | reverse complement strand
TCTTGTTGAAAAAGATCAGGCTCGCAAAGAATTGCTTGAGAGCTACGGTGTGGAACGCGGATTGATTTGTCGCAGGGTAAGTGCAATGAGCGATTTTTTCACGCGCATCAACAATGTGCGCAGCTCGCTGGCTCAGAAAATTCGCAACAACATCGGACCGAAGATCTCAGAAGTGGAGAACGTGCGCAAATCCTATCGCAATGCCGTATCTGAGCTTTCAATCGATTATGGCTTCAGCTCGATTGTTGGAGAAAATGTCGCTCGTGATTCTTTAATAGGCATGGTCAATAATTTGCTCCATACAAAATCAGAGCATTTAATCGATTGGCAGTCCGCTCCAAAACCAGGAGAGCGAGCACTCGATGCTGCACTTACAAAAGCAAACGGTGAAAAAATTCGCTTGTACGATTTATGCAAATCAACTGAGCATCAGTTGCTTCTATTCACAGGCTTAAATTCAGTTCCGATCAGCAATCAAGTTCTTCTTTCAATCGCTGAATTTACAAAGCAAAATTATGGACAACAAATCAATACACATTTGATTGTTTCGCCTAGCACCATTCTTGAAGGCTCAAATCAATCAGTCAATCATTTAAATGATCCGGAGCTGATCGCGCATAGAAAATATGGCGCTTCTTCAGTGTGCCTTTTCTTAGTCCGACCGGACGGATACATTGCCTACAGAGCGATTCCGCCATCTATCGATGCTTTCCAGACTTATCTTCAGTCGATTTTCAAATAGAACTCGGATTTAATGTTCCAAAGCGGGAATATTAGAGTTGCCTCGCGAGTTTGATCATGTCTGACGAGAAAACTCTTTCAATTGCCGAACTAAAAGAGATCGCAGGAAGTGGAGCGTCGATTGACGGTACCAGCAGTTCTGCTCGCGATCTTTTGAGAAACATTTTGAGATGGCAGAATATGCCAGATGGTCCCGAAAAATTGAACTACGCTAAAACCCAACAGAATGTTGCTCTGGGCTTATTCGGTAAGCGTATACGGGAATTGCCAGCAAATACACAGACGACTGTAAACTCGCCTCAGTCTGCTGCGAAGAACTCTTCCAATGCCGGAAAAATTAAACGAATTGAAGACACCATTCTTGAGTCTTCACCACTTGCGAAATTCGACTTTGAGACCGCCGACTTGCGAGCGATAAAGGACGAAGATTTTCAAAGCGGTAGGAAAGGCGGACTGGCAGAGCGACTTCTCTCAATGCTGGAAGACTTTCGCAAAATAATGAAACCTGGTCATCAACAAGATGAAGCGGTAGATCGAATTAAAATGAAAGCCGCCAAAGAACTTTCCAATCGTCGTTTGGAGTTGAGTGAAAAACGCAGTCTTGACGCCGCTGCGGATTTAAAACTTGATCTTTTAAAACTACGTGAGAACGCAGAGAATGAGAATTCTGAGATTGATAATGCTGAAGCGAACATTCGCAAGATCATTTGTTTTTTCAAAGAAGAAGAACTGAAGCAATTTCAAATTAATCATTCAGAGTTGATTAAGGAAATTCTCTACAGCGAATATGTTTCTGAATCAACCAGAAAAGCTGCTGCAATACTTTTCACCGCCGGCTGGAAAGAATCTGCAGACGCACTGCGCGAACTGGCTTTGATAGCAATAATTTTAAATCGTGTCGACTTTTTTCAAGATGTCTGTCGTTGCTCTACAAGGAATGCTCGACAATTATTTCTTGCGCTTCCGGAAGCAGAGCTCGTACAGAGAGCTTTTCCTTTGTCCAAATTGAATCCAAATGATTTCGACAATCCCAAGCCCGCAACGCAGAACGCGAAAGACCCTGAAGCTGAAGTCGCGAAGATTGATTCAAGTTTTGATCGAATCAAAGAAGCAGCGAAATACACGATCGAACTCGGTCTAAGCACTGAACAGGCGGATAAATGGTCATCCACCTGGAGCAAAACTAATCAAGATCAATTGTCTAAACTAAATCTACTTCTGGCTTTAGAGGCGCATTCCGTTGCCTTGTATAAATTCGATAAAAACAAACCAAGATTCTTGGATTCTCTCGTGGCTGCTTCCTTAGATGGAGAATATCGATTAGTCGCAGAACGTTTGCTCAGGCGCTCTGCTCAAACTGGAAAAATTGAAGCAGATGAAATAGACAAACTCATCCTTTGCAAATTGAATGGAGGCCAACTTTCAGAGCTTCTCTCCAATCTTATTCCGGTACTTGCACGATCAGGCGTAATGTCTCGGCTGAAACACCCCCAGGATGGAGAAACTCAGGCGATCAGGTCCAGTATTGAATTCGTTCTCGAAAAGTTAATACGTACGTCAGAGCTAAATGCCAGCGAAACCGAAATAAGCAAGCTTGTCCAGAAAGTCTTGTCCACAGGCGTCCTCCCGGTGGACGTTATTCAACGTATCAAAGCCTCCCATTAACCGAAACCTTTTGCTCACCGGCGAGTATTAGTCATTACAATGCTGTTGAGGAATTCCGAATGAGACTATTGAGCAAGAGATCTGGTGTGATTTTGAGTGCGGTAACTGCCGCCTTTACAGCATTCCTGACGTGCCTGCCTGTCTTAAGTCAAAATGCTACTCCCCTCGTTGGCGGTGTAAGCACATTCGAGCCCCATTCTTTGCTTGGCAAATGGAACGGTCACATCAAAAAATTCGGACGTCATCCTAAGCTCTACATTGATACTTGCGCTGATGGACAAATCAGCGGAACATACAAAGGTATTTTTGGTCAATTTCCAGTCAGCGGTCAGTACAATGACGAAACCGGCGCCATAACCATGTATGTCGACTTCTCCAAATCGAAACTGGCTCGATTTAAGCGTTTCCGATCAGGACGAGGCATCATTGAAGCAAAGGTGTCAGGAACAAGTTTAATTGGCTACGCAACAGTTCAGGACCTTGCCGCCCATCAAGTTAAATGGGAAGCGACAAAGGAGCCAAATGTTGAATAAAGGACTAAAAGTATTTTTGAAGGAGAAGGTTTGCAATCGTAAAGGCGTAGTGCTTTTATGCATCGCTGTACTTTTGAAACTTTCGATAATATACGGGATTTTACGCTTTGTTCCAGAGCCGATCACTGTCCTTGTGGCGCTAGCATCTTTAAAGTGGCTAGTTATTCCTGTCATCATCTTAATATGGCGAGTTAACGCAAGAAAACGTTCCACAACTGCCCAGTCAAAATTTTGCAAAGACGAATAATATGGTGAGGAAATGAACACAGTTAAAGAGCAAGCTTTGCACATTGATTTTGATCCGCTCATGGAGCAATCAGCTGACTTTTTGCAAAATCCATATCCGGTACTAGAGCGATATAGACAGACTGCGCCCGTAATTTGGAGTGGCAAAGGCAATCACTGGATCGTCTCCGGAATGGACGAAGCCAATTTCATTCTGAAGAATAATTCCTTTGGAAAAAGGCTTGAACTCTGGAAACATCCTAACCCATTCATGCGCATATTTATCAATCTTGTGGGAAGCCAGGGCTTTCGAAATATATTGCGGCAAGACCCTCCGGAGCACACTCGTGTCAGAGGTTTGATGAGTAGCGCTTTTGTACCATCAGTGGTGCATGGCTTAGAACCTGAAATTCAAACCATCACAAACAAACTTATCGACAGTTTTGAGAATCGAAAATCAGCTGATTTGATTTCTGAATTTGCATTTCCACTCCCAATAACTGTAATTGCTGAATTGCTTGGTATTCCAGGCTCCGACAGAGATCAATTCAAAAAATGGTCGACCTTGATCACTGCAAGCCTTCAAGGAAACGTCTGCCCCATGAAGGCAACCAAATCCTTTGGCGCTTCACTGGAACTGAGAAAATATCTTAGAAAAATTATTGCAGAAAAATTGAAAAGTCCCGGGGAAGATCTCCTGTCCTCATTGGCTCAAATAAGTACTGCTGACGAAGGTAGACTTAGCGAGAAGGAATTGGTCGCAAATAGTATTTTGATTTTGATAGCTGGACATGAAACAACGGTCAATCTGATTGGCAATGGGATCTATGC
>JACMKL010000762.1 GCA_014380105.1 Candidatus Melainabacteria bacterium | reverse complement strand
CCGGATTGTAAAGTCTGCGGTTGCGGCGCCTATGGTTGTCTCGAAGCCTACGCCTCAAGAACAGCTGTAGCCAAAGACATACTTGCAGATCTCAATCGTGGCGGCGATTCTATGATTCGCGACAAAGTCGATATGACCAAGGGAATTCTGCGTTCTAAAGCAATTTCTCAGGCAGTCCTGGCCGGCGATGAGATGGTGACCAGTGCTGTCGAGCATGCTGCAAAATGCATGGCTACAGGGCTCGTGAGCGTGATCAATTTTCTCAATCCGCAACGCATCATTATGGGCGGTGGCTTGATTGAAGCTGTGCCACGCTATTTTGAAATCGTCGATATTTACACAAAACGCCGCTGCCTGAAAATTCCAAGTCGCAAAATTGAAATCATGCGCGCCGAATTAGGAGACTACGCGGGCATCATAGGCGCAGCCATGCTCTCCAAAAATGGAAGCGGAAAGTAATCCGATCGAGCGAATGGCGACGAAGTCTTTAGCGTCGACGCGATAGCAGCCCGGCAACAACCATCAGACAGGCGACAATTCCCGCCCCGCTGCCAACTTGTTGCGCTTGCCATTTTGCTTTGCCAAATTCGGCGCGCTCAGGTCGTTTTACAACCTCAACCTTCGGAATCACTTGCTTGCCTGCGACTGTGTTGACCACTTCGGTCACGCCATCGATTGGTCCTTGCACCAGCGAATGACCGAATGAGTGGACGAATGCGTTGGCGCATTCGGACGGTGAGCATGGCTCTTCCTCAATGTCTAATTCTTCGTCCATCCGAATTAACCTCATGTTCTCGCTCATACAAGTCCACCTCCATCGTACCTACTTCTTGCCACGGATGGTCGACCAGCTATCTAGTGTTATCCCTGTAATTCAGATAAAACTTTCCAAACGACTGCTGTAATTATTCTAGCCGAGCATTCGTTGAATACCCACGGTCTTATACCCGCTGAAACGAATAAGCAAGTCAATATAGTAAGGTAAGCCTATTTTATTGGTAAAAAAGTGAATAAGGCGTGAAGAGCGACTGTGGTAAGCTTTTGAGCTTCTCGATGGCTCGCCTGGTTTGATTTCGATGCGCAAAATACAACTCGACATTCTTAGAGCTATAGCCATATTTTTGGTGCTGGGCCATCATATGCCAATGAAACCGCTCGGTGCCCCAGCTCCTGTGCAGTCTGTTCTTTCTGCCTGGCAGTATGTGGGATGGATGGGCGTAGATTTGTTTTTTGTTTTGAGCGGTTTCTTGATATCAGGTCTGCTTTTCAAAGAGCATGCGGAGACCGGCGGCTTCAACTTAGTAAGATTTTTTGCTCGACGCGGACTCAAAATCTATCCGTCCTACTATGTTTTCCTCTTGCTCGCATTGCCCGCTGTTATGTGGATTCCAGGTCTGGTCACACCATATAATCTAGGCTGCGAAGCAGTTTTCGCCTCGAATTATTTTGGTGCTGTCTGGGGACACACCTGGACTTTGTGCATTGAAGAGCACTTCTACATTGTCCTGGCGCTCGGCTTTTTTATCGTCAGCAAATACAAATCGCCATACAAATATTTTGTACCGGGCTGCATCTTGCTGCTTGCTTTGCCGCTGCTGATGCGCTTTGCCTTAATCATGCAAATTCCCTATTACGAAAAACCGCATTACACTTCGACCGCACTGAGGCTTGATGCGCTCACCTTCGGCGTCTTACTTTCCTACTATTATTTCAAGCATGGCGAGCAACTCAAGTCCTGGATGAGAGGACGCGCGCTACCTGCCGTTATTCTGGGCTTGGCGTTGCTTTCACCATGCGCAATTGGCGGGCACAAAGACTTCTGGATGTACACTTTGGGACTTACTTCACTCTACATGGGTTGGGGCGTACTCTTAATCCTGGCAATGAGTTACGATCTAAAAACCAACAATAAAGCATTACTTTTGCTGTCCAAAATCGGCTTGTTTTCTTACTCAATTTATCTCTGGCACAAGCCCTTCTCTGGACTTTGTTCATTACCGGGAGCCTGGTGGCCAGGGCATCCGTCAGACCTCGCTTTGCTTTTCATCTATTTCGGCGGCAGTCTGGGCGTGGGCATAATTATGTCAAAGTGCGTCGAATGGCCAGTGCTAAAATTGCGCGATAGACTCTTCCCGAGCCCAACTCAAGGAACGAGCGTCGAGCATGCCAAATCGGAAGCCGTTTGATTTTCTGAACTATTTCGCGCGTGGCGTAAATTTTGAGCCCTGACGCGTACCGCGTCTAATCAGCTCACCATCAATCTTTTCCATGATGCGGCTCTTTTCGAAAGCCCATTGAGGCGCAATAATTTCTTCTCGTGTGCCTTCAGCAACCAGCCGCATCACCACCATATCTGGTGGCAGCATCTCAAGCGCATCGCAGACAAGCGAGACATATTCATCTTCTTCGAGTAGCGGTAAATTGCCCGCTGCATAATCAATCGCCATCGGTGTGTGTTTGTACACGCAGAGCTGGTGAATTTTAATTGCCGTCAATCCAATGTCGGCAACTTGCCTGACCGTCTCCAGCATGTCTTCGCGGGTTTCGCCCGGCAATCCGAAAATCAAATGGGTGGCGACAACAAGTCCGCGTTTTCTGGCTCGCTCAACTGAATCGAAAAATTCTTCTGCTGAATGCGCGCGATTGATCAAATCGAGTGTGCGGTTGTGAACCGTCTGCACGCCGACTTCCAGAAAGACGTAAGTCTTCTTGAGGTACTCAGCAAGCAAATCAAGAATGTTGTCGTCGAGGCAGTCCGGGCGAGTGCCGATGCAGATGCCGACGACATCTTTGTGATCGAGAGAAACATCATAGAGGGAGCGAAGTACAGCTTCAGGGGCGTAGGTGTTTGTGAACGCCTGGAAATAGGCAAGAAACTTCTCTGCTTTATAGCGTCTGCGAATGCGCTCGACGCCAGTCTCCAGCTGTTCCTTCACGCTCAAAACTTGATTGATCGTCGGTGCGCCCGAGCCACGGTCGTCGCAAAAAGTACAACCACCCATCGCTCGAGTACCGTCACGATTGGGACATGTGAAGCCTGCATCGATGGGCACTCTATAAACACGCTCGCCAAAAGTCTGCTTCAGATAATTATTGAAGCTTGTGTACCTTGGCTCCTCTTTTGGTTTTTGAGGGGTGTCTGGCTTTGGCGATTTGTTTGTGTGTTTAGTGTCTAAGGTACGCATGGTCGGCTCGAAAAACACGCAAGAACGCGCGCGGGAGGCTGTCAGCAAGTGATGACTTTACTACATTTGCCGAGTTTACAACAGGAAAACCGACTTAGATGTAAACGTCAGTTGCTTGAGAATCCCGGCTGATCAGGCTCGCCGGTGCCGGTTCGGTGCTTACAGATGGCGTTGGCAAGTGCCGGGAGGAGCGCCTCCGGTTAAAACGTGAGACAGCTATTGTTGACACCCTTAGACTGGGTTTGTTATTCTGACTTTTAACTGGCACTCTGGCTATGAGTCCGGGCAGTTTCGACTGTTCAGACATTTATATGCCCCCATCGTCTAGAGGCCTAGGACACCTCCCTTTCACGGAGGCGACGGGGATTCGAATTCCCCTGGGGGTACCATTTATTTACCGGTTGCAACTCAGGTTGCGACCGGTAATTTTTTTGCATTTCTCCAGCTTCTACTATTCGGCGTACAATGGATTTGGTACCTGACGAACGCTTGAATGGTGACTGGTATTCCGGATGGCCGAAGCGATTAACAATGACCAGAAAGTCATAAGGCTCGGAGAGCTGCTGGCGCAGGTCGGCATGGTGCAGCCCGACGAATTGACTGAAGCTATCCAGACTTCCGCGGACACTGGCTTGCCAATTGGTCGCGTCTTAATTATGTCGGGCTTTCTGACCGACCAGGAATTGCAGGCTGCAGTGCAAGCCCAGTCCCTTATAAAAGACAAAATTATTGAGTTGGACTTAGCGCTCGCCGCTCTGAAAAAAGTTTCGCAAGAAGGTGTGACCCTCGAACAAGGATTGCGCACGCTCGGCTGGGTCAACAAAAGAGCCGCATCGACAGCCAAGCTCGGAGAGTTTTTGGTGATGGCGCAACTGGTCACCACTGAGCAATTGCAAGAGGCTTTGCGAACCAGCCAGGAGACAGGCTTGCCGCTTGGGCGCATTTTAGTTTTGACGCAAACATTATCAGACGAGCTCCTGACTGCCGCACTGACTGCGCAAGTTTTGGTTCGCGACAACAAAATTACTAAGGAAGAAGCCATCCAAGGTCTGACTTCGGCGAGGCGAAGGCGTGTATCGATTGAAGTATCGCTAAGTGACCATGGCTTCTACAAACCGCCTATCAGAGCCTCCATCAAGCTTGGGGAGTTGCTGGTACTTGCCGGCTTAATAAATGAAAGTGATTTGATGACCGCTCTAGAGCTGGGCTTGTCGCGTGATGTTCCTGTTGGCCAAATTTTGATTCAAACCGGTCAAATGACTAGAGCGGGGCTGGATGCGGCTTTGAAGTTGCAGGAATTGGTCACTGACGGCACGCTTCATGCCTTGCAGGCCGCCGAAGCGCTCAGACAGGTCGTCCTCAAGAATATTTCGATTGCTCAATCTGTCGCCGAATTAGGTCTTTTAAAATCGGATCCGTCAGAAACAATCAGATTGGGCGAAATATTGAAAGCGGCTGGTGTCGTCACTGACGAAGACATTAATCGGGCTATTGAATTGAGTATCAAGAATTCTGCTCTGGTTGGAAAAATGCTTCTCGTCTCCGGCACAATCGACGAAGGAATGCTGCATGCCGCATTGCGCTGCCAATTTCTTCTGCGAGAAGGCTTTTTGAAAATGGAGCAGGCTGTAGTGGCATTGAATTATTGTGAGAAACACCATGTACTGTTTGATGAGGCTCTTAATCAGCTCGGTTGGACAGTCAGGACGAAACTTCGGCAAGACGGCTAAGCGTCTGATTTGTTTGACCTAACCTGATACCGGATGTGGTGACAGTCTGAGCTTTTGATTTAATAAACTTTCCCTTGAATCTGATAAGCTGTCGCCCGACGGATCGTTTGGTCATCCATTGGAGTGTTTGTTATGGAATACGCGAAATTAGGGCGCACAGGGCTGGAAGTGTCACGCATTTGCCTTGGCTGCATGAGCTTCGGGGATCCAAATCGCGGCAATCACACCTGGACTCTCAATGAAGACGAGAGTCGCATTATTATCAAGCAAGCTCTCGAAGCCGGTATCAACTTTTTTGATACTGCCAACGTTTATTCAGACGGCTCAAGCGAAGAGATTACTGGTCGTGCCTTGACCGATTTTGCCGAACGCGAAGACTTTGTGATTGCCACAAAAGTGCACGGCAGAATGCGTCAGGGGCCTAATGGTCAGGGTCTTTCGCGCAAAGCAATCTTTGCAGAACTCGATGCCAGTCTCGATCGACTTGGGCTTGATTATATTGACCTCTACCAAATTCACCGTTGGGATTATGGAACACCGATTGAAGAAACACTCGAAGCATTAAACGATGTCGTCAAGTCGGGAAAGGTCCGCTATATTGGAGCTTCCAGCATGTTCGCCTGGCAGTTTTCGAAAGCATTGCAGATTTCAAAGACAAATAATTGGGCGCGTTTTGTGAGCATGCAAAATTACGTCAATCTTTTGTATCGCGAAGAAGAGCGAGAAATGATTCCTCTCTGCAAGGATGAAGAAATTGGGCTGATGCCCTGGAGTCCACTTGCGCGCGGGCGTTTGACTCGTGATTGGGATGAGACAACGGAGCGCTCCGAGACTGATGAGTACGGCAAAAAGCTATACACGCAAACAGCAGACGTTGACCGCAAAATTGTCGAACGAGTTACGGCAATCGCTGAAAAACGCGGCGTTGCTCGTGCTCAAGTATCGCTCGCCTGGGTGCTCCAAAAGGAAACTGTTGTTTCACCAATTATTGGTGCAACTAAAACCAAGCACGTGGAAGATGCGGTTGCTGCCGTCTCGCTTAAATTGTCAGATCAAGAAATCAAGGCGCTTGAAGAGCTGTACGTGCCGCATGCAGTGACAGGCTTTAGTTAATCAGCCTAGCCCGGGACCCTGGTCGCCGCAGTGCAAGTCGAGCCCTTTGAATTCATTGCTCATTTTTTCGATAAGCTCGCCAATTTTATTCCAATCGTCACTTCTTGCAGCGCTCTCCACTTCAATGCAAATTAAGCGCAGACCTTTTGCGTTGACGCTCGAGCAAATGCCTTTCAGTCCGTGGGCGAGCCGAAGCAACTCTGACATATCTTGCTCAGCGTGAGCTTTTGTCATGCCCGCAATCTCTGCTTTGGCTTCGTTGCAAAAAAGACTGAGCAGGCGCTGAAAATTTTCCACCCCAAAGCGAGATTTTAATTCATCAAGATCGATCGGGGTAGTCATTGT
>JACMKL010000761.1 GCA_014380105.1 Candidatus Melainabacteria bacterium | reverse complement strand
GAAATCGAACAAGACCTTACGGAAGCGCACCTTACTCATGCCTTCTGCAAAACGAGCATTGATAATCGGAGTTAATTCAGCAGCCAGAGCCTCTTTATCGACATCGTCATCAAGGAAGCCCATGCCGACAAAATCATTTACGAGAGCCAGATAATCTTTCTGGATGACGTGGACAAAAGAATTGACCATGTGTTCTTTCAATTCTTGACTGAGGCGTCCAACCATGCCGAAGTCGAAGATACCGATGCGACCATCAGGCATGACACGCATATTGCCTGGGTGAGGATCGGCGTGGAAGAAGCCGTCTTCGAGCAATTGCTTAAGATAGAAATTGGCACCAATCTTGGTCAATTCAGGACGGTTGAAGCCTTGTTTTTCCAGAGCTTCAACATCGGTGATTCTAGTGCCCGGTACAAATTCAATTGTAAGAACGCGGCGACCAGTCAATCTCCAGACAATGCGCGGAATGTAGATATTCGGTGAGTTGCGGAAATTATGACGGAAGCGGTCTGCATTGCGTCCTTCGCGAATGTAATCGATTTCTTCAAAAGTGGTGCGCGCAAATTCTTCGTTAACAGCAGGCCAGTCAGTGTGGCGGCAGAGGCTTGGATAATTCATCACTTCGTCGGCGACGGCGCCCAAGACTTGTACGTCGGCAGCCAGTATTTGAGCCAGATCAGGACGTTGAACTTTGACTACGACAGCGCGACCATCTTTAAGAGTGGCTGCGTAGGCTTGTGATAGCGATGCGGCTGCCATCGGCACAGGGTCGAAACTGGCATAGAGACTCTCTGGTGTTCCACCCAGTTCACGAATAATAATGGCGCGAGCGACTGAAGTTGGGAATGCGGCCACTTCTTCTTGCAGCTTGGACAATTCCAGCATCGCTGGTAAAGGCAGCAAATCCGCACGAGTAGAGAGTGTTTGACCAATTTTGATGAAAGTCGGTCCGAGGGCATGTAGACGCTTAAGGAGCCAGGCGCCAAGCAGACGATATTCTTCGTACTGCTCGCTGGTCAAAACCGCTTCTTCTACGTCTCGACCAATTTCTTGCTCTTTGGAGGCACGCTCGAATTCGGCCATGTGGTATTTGGCAAAACCACGGACAGCTTTGATGATTACCCAAACAACTGGAAAAACTCTCAGGGCAGCGCGCAAACCTTGCAACTGATAGATGCGGACAAAGACTCGAATCGTTGACTCTATGAGCCTGAAAGCGCTGACGTCCTTAAAACTTTCCCGGACCGGATTGAAGTTTCTGGATAAGGCTGAAGGCGGCTGGCTACCGACGATGGGCTCGTCGAGAACTTCTGGTCTTGTAGGTGTTGCTGTTTTCACGTCTGACTAATTTCGCTGATCCCTTGACCTCTAGTTTATAGGCAGTTGCTCCGTTGTCAGCAGCTATCCCACATAAATTAAAGTTCTACTGAGACTTTTAAAAGCCGCTCACTATCAGCGTGACCGTCAGCAGAGCCCGATATCGATAAATCGAGGCGACGCAAGAAGCCCGCCAAATGCCCATTTACGGGAATTATCCAGTTGTTGCATTGCGTTACTAACGGCGATTCAAAACTTCGTACTGCTTGGAAATAATTTCTTTGACGCCCTTTTCAGCCAGAAGCATCAGGTCAGGCAGTTTGCTTGCTTCAAATGGCTTCGTCTCGGATGTCATCTGCAGTTCGAGAATTTTACCGGACTCGGTCAAGACAATATTGCTATCCATTTCGGCTTGGGAGTCTTCCGAGTAATTTGGGTCCAAAACTAATTGTCCCTTCACCTGGCAGACGCTCACCGCGGCCATATATTCAAGGAGTGGCAATTCATCCCACAGACCTTCTTTGCGCAATTTGGTGAGGGCATCATGCAAGGCCACAAAGCCTCCACAAATACTCGCCACCCGAGTTCCGGCATCAGCCTGGAAAACGTCGCAGTCGATTGTAATTGTCCGTTCGCCCAGGGCTCGGCGGTCAACCACACTGCGCAAACAACGCCCGATCAGGCGCTGAATCTCGTTGGTTCGCCCACTCGCTTGTCCGCGAGTAACTTCCCGAGCCGACCGCACCAGCGTAGAGCCGGGCAAGAGCGAATATTCGGCTGTGATCCAGCCTTCGCCTTTGCCGATCAAGAACGCAGGCACGCGCTCTTCAATCTTTGCAGTCGTAAATACTTTGGTGTCACCAAACTCCACCAGCACCGAGCCATCGGCGTTCTTGGTGAAATTCCGCGTAAATTTAACTGGTCTAAGTTGATCCCATTGTCTGTTATCGCGCCGCCGGAACATTCATAACTCGCTTTCTATTTTAGTGATTCCGCATAATCCCTGGCACTGGCGTATTATCGGCTATTGGCAAGATTATTTGCCTACTCGGCTAAATCTTAGTTGTCTAACTTCTGCCGTGCCGCGCAAAACAAATTTGTTGCCAGGGACTACCTTTATATCCGTAAAACTGAACTGTATATCTTCGGATCTTTTACCCCAGTTGGACAGTCCGTTCACCTTATTGACTAATATCTTCGAAATTTCCGGACTCAAAGTTTGTCCGTTGGTAGAAACTTGAGTGTCTGAAAGTTCCAACCAACCATCTTTCAGTCCAAGTTTAGCGTCGATTGTAGCCGGTATTGGCACGCCCATCTGTCCAATGCCGACTCTCGTCTCAACATTCATGATGATGCGATTTGATTTCACCAGTTTAATGTCGCCGCGGGTGAGGCTAAAACCAAAACCGCCCTGAATGTTTCCGAGCAAATTCTGCAGCATTCCGCCCGGCTTAGACGCTGTCATCGAGAGCTTCTCGAGTGTTCTGGGTGAGTTGATAAAACGATTGAGACTGTCTTGTGAAATAGAGGCCATCACTTGTGCTTGCGCCGGTGTGGCAAATCGCAGCACCTTATGATTGAGCAAAATACCGGTGTCGAAATTGAGATCCCCAGCCGTTGAAAGGGTCAAACTGTCGATCGTAAAATCTTGAAAAACTCCGCCATCAATACTGATATCGAGCGATTTCAAAATTCCTTCATTGAGGTCGAGATTTTTGGCTGTGAGATGAAGATGCTTTGCCGCTCCTTCCAAAAATTGTCCGTCTTCCATGTCGATGTCGAGTTTGCCGAATCGACCGGTGTTGATATCTACAAAAGAAATTGGTGGCGCCAAAATCGGACCTTGCCCACCAAGGGCGGGTTGACCGACCGGAACTCCAACTGGAAGCTGCTGCCCGGCATTTTGACCGGCAGTTTGTCCTTCCATGATGCTAACAGAAGCTTGACCCTGTCCGAGCGCCTGGTGCGCCGTCATTGATGCTGTGGTAAAGGCTGCCCAAAATGCGCAGGCAGCCAGCCGTTTTCTAGAACGCATAAAATCAACCTCTGTATTCTTCGCCACTTTTATCACCCTATTAAAGTAAAAGCCACCGCCGGGAAGGTCCCAAGTGGTGGCAAATACAATTCTTACGTCAACCATTTGGAGACGACGAACGCAATCTTACGGAGTTGTAGTTCCGGTTGTAGATGTTTCTGTCGCTGTTGTGGTTGTTGTTGCAGCAGCATCCGGTGTAGCGGTTGTTGTTGTGGTGCTGGTTGCATCTGGTGTTGCGGTGGTTGATGTGGTGCTTGTTGTAGACGCGGTGTCTGTTGATGCGCCGCCACATGCTGACAGGGAAGCCACAAGACCTAGACTGGCTACTGCCAAAGCGATTGTTCTGGAATTCATAAAGCTGAATCGTCTCCTATTTGCTGACTGATTGTTTTCAAATACTCTTCGAAGGGGCAATAGTAACCTTTTGCCATCCTGAAACGGGCCGAATTCTAACAGGTAAATCGTAGCTGATCAAACCTCATTCGTGTGAACAAAATCAACTTGAAAACATCAAAACCCTTACGTGCAAAGCTTTTGGCGCCTGGATTTGCTGTCAGGATTTATCACCAAATGTGTCGCTTGACTTCAAGAAAGATGTCGCGATGTTGAAATTGGTGTCATTTAACCAGCAAAGACTTGCCGTTCATGTTGATTGGTTTATCAATTCCCATCAATTCGAGAACGGTGGGAGCAACGTCCGCCAAAGTTCCATCGAGGAGCTGCTTCACTCGAAATCCGCCCTTACCGTTGGAATAATCAGCCACCACGAATGGTACCGGGTTCTTTGTGTGTGCTGTATGCGGCTCTCCGGTGACTAAGTCAATCATTTGCTCAACATTGCCGTGATCGGCCGTGACCAGTAGAATGCCGCCTGCTTCTTGAGTGGCTGCGAGCAAATCACCGAACGCCTTATCCACCGAATCAACTGCCACCACACCCGCTTCCAAAATGCCTGTGTGTCCAACCATGTCAGGATTAGCAAAATTCAAAACGATAAAAGGATGCTCGCCCTTCCTTATTGATTGACAAGCTAATTCGCAAACCTTGGGTGTCTGCATCTCCGGAGCGCGGTCGTATGTCGCCACTTTCAATGACGGAATCATGATCCGCTCTTCGCCAGGCTCCTCTTTCTCGCGCCCACCGTTGAAAAAATAAGTGACGTGCGCATATTTTTCAGTCTCAGCAATATGCAATTGCTTCAAGCCCTTGCATGAGAGCAACTCAGGCAATGTCATCGATATATCGGCTGAGGGCATGGTTTCTGGTGAAAATGCAATCGGCAACTTTAAGGACGCATCATATTCAGTCATGCATGCGAAATAAATCTTAGGCACAGTTGGACGTGCAAAGTCTTCAAAATCGCTCTGAGTTAAAGTGCGGCTAATTTCTCTGACCCGGTCCGGTCTGAAATTAAAGCAAATAACACTGTCGCCATCTTTTATAGGGCGCAAATTGACAATTGCCGGCTCAACAAACTCATCGCCCAAATTGCGGTCATAGGAATTTTGCACAGCTTCAACTGCCGAATCCGCGCGCTCGCCCTCGCTGAGCACAACTGCGCGCCAATACTTCTCAACTCGCTCCCAGCGTTTGTCGCGGTCCATCGCATAATAACGGCCGCAAACTACACCAATGTGACCCACACCCACGAGTTTCGTTTCTAATTCGCGCATAAAACGCAGTGCCGAGCGTGGTGGCGTATCACGCCCATCCAAAATCGGATGAACGATTAGTTCTTTCACACCTTCGCGTTTCGCCAACTCAATCAAACCGTCAAGGTGATCAGGGCTGGAATGCACGCAACCATCTGATACCAAGCCCATAATGTGGAGCGCGCCATTATTTTCTTTTGCATACTCAACAGCATTTGTGAGAACTGGATTAACAAAAAATGAGCCATCTAAAATTGTGCGACTGATGATTGTCAATTTTTGAGTGACACTGCGACCAGAGCCAATCGTCAAATGGCCAACTTCCGAATTTCCCATCAAACCAGGCGGCAGACCAACTGCTTCGCCGGATGCCTCAAGGCGACTGTTTGGAAAATCATTTAGCAAACGCGCATAGTTAGGCGTTTTTCCTAGCAAAACGGAATTGCCCCTTTTCTCTCTCGAGATTCCCCATCCATCTAGTACTAAAAGTGTTACAGGACCCAAAGTGCGCCTCGCTTTGAATTTTGCCGGTAGAGATCGCTAATCGTACTGTATATGTCCATGGCATATGTTCGAGGCGAAGATTTATTTGCGTTTTCTGTGTATCTTTGATGGCAACGCATTGGGGCATTCGATCCAGGGAAAGCCTACTCGTGGTCCAAGAAAGTTCAAAAGAGAAATCGCAATCGCAGGATGCAACATCTTCTGCTGGTGAGAAACGTCAAGACGGGCGTGACACCGCGCATTGGATTGCAGAAGTCAGCCATGAGCTGAGACTGCCGATTGCCAATGTCAGCTTGCTTGTAGAAACTTTATTGAATGGCGGTATGGAAGATCCCCAAGTGGCGCGCCGCATGCTGGAGCGTGCCAAGCAAGAAGTCGAGCGCTTGCAAAGTCTGGTCGGCGATTTATTGTCCGTTGAAAATCTTTCTCAGACCCGTGATGAAATACAGCGAGAATGGGTGAAACTCGAAGATCGCATTGGATATGCTTTAGACAGCACCAAGAGAATTGCTGCCAGCGGACAAGTCAATGTCAAAATTGAAGTGGCGCCAAACTTTCACATATACGCAAATGGACCGCAGCTCGATCAAGTGCTGCTCAACTTACTTGAGAATGCCATCAAGTTCACACCGCCAGATGGTCAGGTCATAATCAAGAGTGACAAAGCCAATTGCTTTTCAGTGACTGACACTGGTATCGGAATGTCGGAAGCTGAGATTCCAAAAATATTTGCGCGCTTCTATCGAATTGATCGATCGCGTGGCAGGGGCTCGACCGGTCTGGGCTTGTCGATCGTTAAACATATAGTTGATTTGCACGATGCTAAGATAACCGTATCATCAAAAGAAGGGGTGGGCTCTACGTTCGAACTAGAGTTCCCCGGTCCGTCAATTGGAAATCTGTAGAGACAAGTGAGCAAGGTAAGAGTAACTCAATGAGCAAAGCGCCACTAAAAGTGATGTTGATCGACGATGACGATGTCATCCTCGAAACGCTCGAATTCAATCTTAAGCGTCATGGCTTTGAGATTTTTACTTTTAAAAGCGGCAAAGATGCGCTCGCTCAATTTGATACCAAAAATCCGTCACTGATAATCGTTGACTGGATGATGCCAGAAATGG
>JACMKL010000760.1 GCA_014380105.1 Candidatus Melainabacteria bacterium | reverse complement strand
GGCCGGCTACCACTGAGCCCCTGACGGAGTGTCACCAGCCGGGAACTGTTGAGCCTCGACTGTCGTCTCAGCCACTAACCGGCTAGGACCAGTTCGATTACAAAGATCTCAACCGCCTCCTCAAACCTGGAAAGTGCCTTCAAATGGAACGTCTAACCCCGAACAGTTCCTCAAATCAAACAGATTCTTCCCTCAGCCAAACAGATGCGCTGGATTCTTTGTATCCACCTGTGCCTTTGTCACGACCTCATAAAATTCGTCGGGCTGGGTTTCTGCGCAGGCATCCCAAAATTGTTCGTGGCACATTGATTTCTCTGGCGGCCGTCTTAGCGATCCGGGCAATAGTAAGCATTCCGTTTGTGCACCTGCCTACACTCAATGCACAAAAGGGCAATGTCCAGATTTACGACCGTTTTGATCATTTGTTGACGACGGTGCATGAAGAGAAAAACGTTGAGCCCATGCCGCTCGAACGCATTTCGAAAAATATGCGCGACGCTGTAATTGCAGCAGAAGACCATAGCTTTTACCAACACTGGGGAGTTGACCCTGCTGGAATAGCGCGGGCAATGGTGAAAAACGCCGAGGCCAAGCGTGTTGTAGAAGGCGGCTCGACAATCACACAGCAACTTATCAAGACGCTCTATTTAGATCCGGATAATAGAACAATTTTCCGTAAGGCTGAAGAAGCAGTGATGTCATTACTTGTCAGCGGTAGTTATTCCAAAAATAAAGTTCTTGAGACTTATTTGAATCAAATATATTTCGGGAAAGGTGCTTACGGAATTGAGCGAGCCTCGTTTGCCTACTTTAATAAACACGCTGCGCAATTGACACTCGCCGAATCTGCGTATTTGGCTGCACTAATCAAAGCGCCTTCTGAACTCAGTCTACAATCAAATCGCAGTGAGGCTATCGAAAGACAACATCAAATTCTCGACTCTATGGTCGAAATGAAGTTGGTTTCAAAAGCAAGTGCAAGCGTCGCTGAAAAGGAAAAATTGCATTTTGCCCAAGCAGCATATCCACTTAAATTTCCCTATTACGTCAATCATGTTCTTTCTTTAGCGAAAGAGCAAATTGGTGAAGACCTCTGGAAGAAGCCACTTTCCATATACACAAATATCGACCCACAGGCACAACACGCTGCCGAGGTAACACTATCTAAAGGAATAGTTCGTGCACCTCGTGGTATCAGTCAGGGCGCGCTCGTATCAATTGCAATTGATGACGGAAGCGTGATTGCTATGGTGGGTGGCGTGGGTGGGTATGGAAAAACTTCCTGGAATCGGGCGATAAGCCCTCACACAGCTGGCTCTGCGTTTAAGCCTTTCGTCTATTTAGCTGCACTAATTAGCGGTGCTATTCACCCAGACAGCATGCTTGAAGATGCACCACTTAATATTACGATGCACGATGGCACAATTTATTCGCCACGAAATTTCGATGCGACATACGAAGGTCCAATGACCGTGCGAGATGCAATCGCCAGGTCAAGGAACGTTTGTGCCGTAGATACAGCGCAAAAGGCTGGCTTGAATAATGTTATCTCAACTGCCCAATCAGCAGGTATCTCATCCTCAATGGATGCATTTCCATCTTTAGCGCTCGGGACATGTGCTGTTTCTCCCCTAGAGATGGCAAACTCCTACGCAACGCTGGCGCGCTCTGGGACATATATCAAACCGGAATTTATACGTCGAATAGTAAGCAGCAATAAATCGATCAATAAAGTATTCGAGACAAACAGACAGCAACGACTTCCAGAAGAACCGACCCGGCAAATTGTTGACGCAATGCAAGACGTCGTCAGTCGTGGAACAGGTACTAGAGCCAAACTTCCAGGTATTGCTGTGGCGGGCAAAACAGGGACTGCCGACAAAGCGAAAGATATTTGGTTTGTCGGCTTCACACCAGATGTGGTGACAGCAACGTGGGCAGGCAACGATGACAACCGTGCAGTTAGCGGCAACCATGTGACCGGTGGCTCCGTGATGGCTGGCATCTGGCACGATTATATGCAACTCTACATTGCCAAGCATCGCCCCGAAGTGCTGGCTTTCACACCGCCGAACATTCCGTTAGCGAAGGAAAGTCCATTCTCAATTGCAAACTTTATCGAAGACGGTGTGGAGAATGTTGAAAATACAATCGAAGACAAAATTGAAGATACATTTGCGCCGAAGGAAAAAAGCGGCAAAAAGACCTTCTTCGGAAAACTATTCCATAAAATTGGTCGAATCTTCTAGATTGATACCAGGAGCCAATTAGAGCTACGGTTTCTGCAAAACTTTGCCGTCTTGGTTGGCACCTTTATCTATGTTTGTGATAAGTTTGCCGCTTTTGAGTGCTTCATGTGTGGCGCGCACCACATCTTCGACTGTAACTGGAACACCTGTTTGTTTGGCGCGTTCCATCAATTGATTGGCAACAGCTATTCCTTGCAAATTATTGAATGAATCTGCTTTAGAATCTTTCCACCAATGGTCACCCTTTTCGGTAAAGAAGTCGCGAGCTTTTCTTTGCCACTCATTCATTTCACCTAGCCCAAAAGCTGCACTCTCACCATATTTAAATGTATAGACGGCGGAAGTTAGGGCATGCCGGAATGCATTATTCAGTTCCTGCCCTTCCGAATCTTTGATTCCGAGCTTATCGCCCATGGTTTCAGCAAAGGTGTGAAACTCTTTTTTATTGAATGGGTCAGAGAAACTTTTATCCAGACTTGGTTTAAATGGTTCGTACTTAGCGACATCAGCTTTGGTTATGCCGCTATTCTCGTCAAACCATTCATCATTGCTGGCTTCTTCTATTTCCTCGATGGCGCGCCCCAGGTATCGCAGGGTCCGCTGTTCGGTCTCGGAATATTTATTGGACTTTCCAGCTTCAGCGAGTTCTTTACTTGATATAAATGCATCACCATCGCTATCGATACTTTCGAATCGACCGGGAGTTTTGAAAAAACCTTTGATATCGCATTCGGGAAGATATGAATAAGCGGAGTCAGTAGAACGCGGGCCGGCCTCTGTAGTGGCGCCAGTCTTTGACGTGGTCAATCGTGCTTCACTGGGATTACTGAGAGCGGCGCCAAATTCTGAGAGGTCCGCAGAATGGTTATCTTCTTGAGGACGGCTTTCTTTAACCTTTAATTGGTTGTCGCCGTTAGTAGTCATAGTTTTTAGCAACTTAGTAAGTAGTTTTAGTTTTCCCCAAAAGTGTGGCGGAATAAGGGCAAAACTATTAAATCGAATCTTAAATCTGTTGCTAAGGCCGTAATCAAACATTTAGATAACATAGATTCGTTACTAACCTAAAAAATACGAGCTATTTTTTCTAGCGCTGCTTGTGAAGGTAATCGATGGCTGCTTTTAACTGCATGTCTTTGGTTTTGCGCAAATCTTCTATAGTTCCGCCATTTTTCCACCATAGACCCTTGCCGGACTGGAGGTCAGATGGAGTTGGAATAATTTCAGTATCAGGAATTACGCCCGACTCTTCAATAGAGCCGTCGCTTGCTGTCAACCATCGAGCGATCGGAATCGAAACGACAGAACCGTCTCCCAACGGTTGGGTGGTGCGCACAAGTGTCAAAACACCTTTGGTGGGCGCCCCTATAAGGGTTGCACGCCTATTTTCATGAAGCGATGAGGCGAGTAATTCAGCTTCATTTTGTGTACCAGAATCGATCAAGACCACCATTGGAAGCTTAGAAATTGTCCCGCCTGTCGCCCGAATGGACTTCTTGTAACCGTCGGCATAGACAGTACTGACGATGATGCCAGAATCCAGTAGCGAATCTGCGATATTCAAAGTAGAGCCCATTGAACCGCCGCGACAGCCCCTCAAATCCAAGATTAAGGCTTCAGCTTTTCCGAGCTTATCGAGTGTCACTTTAAATTCGTTGAAAATTGAGCCAGATTCGTAAGTGTCGATTTTTAAATACGAAACACCATTGGCTAAATTAGTACGTGACTGAATTCTCGGCTCGGTGACTGTCTTCTGCAATTTTTCGACTTCAGCTTTTTCAATCAAGCGCGGCTGATATGGCTTGAGACCTTCGAACATCTCACGGATTGCTTTGTGAGCCTCTTGAGGGCTTGCAAGCTTATTATCGAAGCGATGTTGCCAACTTGACCAATCCTGTCCGCCAAACTTCAAGTCGAAATAGCTGTCTTTGACCAGCGCCCAAGCTTGTTGATAAAGAACGGCGCCGGGCACCATTATTGTGTGAGGCATGGACGCGTGCGGGTCGAGTGGGAAACCTCGCTCTTTTGCTGAAAAGCTGTCTTCTTTATCTCTATGTACAGCAGGGTCGGAAGTATGCGGCGTTTTCGATTTGATCGCCTTTTTGGTGTGAGCCGATTTTGAATGAGCTCCATCAATGGATTTAATCGTTGTTGTTTTGACAGCCAGAGACGCGACCGGAAGGGCAACTAGGGTTGTAGTCGCAGCCAATGCCGGTAAAATCGATTTCAAATAGGACCTGTTAAAAAACATTCTGAAATCCTAACCTAGTTAATGGCTTTGAGCTTTAATTTTGAACTCTCAGGGGTATTTTGCCAATGCAAATAGCAAAGTGATAAACCACCTGACCATATACGATCGTTCACAGAAGAAGTGAGATTAGAGTTTTCTTGAAATTTCAATTGCACTTTTTAACTGCGCGTCTTTCATATAGTTTGGATTTTCTTGAGACCCATCTTGAACAAACCAGGGACCGTTGGAATTACTTTTATCTACAGCCGTTGAAACTTTAATATCTGGCTGAACGCCGACCCCTTCGATGTCCGAACCAATAGGGCTACGCCACCGGGCAATAGGAATTAAAAGAGTATCTCCGTTCAGAAGACGATTAGTAACTACTATATAAGCCGGTTTACCGGCGGTCTGTTGACCCACAATCGTTGCACGCCGATTGTCTTTGAAAGCTGCTGCCAATATTTCGATACTACCCGTGGTTCTATCATTTGTGAGTAAAACTATTGGTTTATTGAAAGAAGGGTGGTTTAGACTCTTCACAGACTGTTCATATCCTTCGGAATCAATCGTAGTAACAATAGGACTATTTTTAAAAAACACATTAGCAACATCCACGACATTCGTTAGTGTTCCACCAGTTTTAGAACGCAAATCGATAATTAGACTTTGGCAGTTTTCTTCTTTCGCCATCGCGTTTTTCAAAAGCGAAGTAAAAGATAATGACTCTAAATTTCCGAAGCGGATATAGCCTACATTTCCTTCAAAGGTCTCCGTGCAAAATTCATTGACCTTCGGTGATTGGCTGCGCAGTGCGGAAATAGCCAGTTGTTTACCGCCACGCAAAATTAAAATTTCAACTTTAGTCTTTGGCTGTCCACGAAGCAGGTGAACTACTTCCCCAAATGACAAATTCTTCGTGCCTTTGCCGCTGACTTTTAAAATACTGTCATCCAGTTCAAAAGGCGAATCTTCAGTAAACAAATTTCTGATCAACGGAGCTTCGTTTTCCGTTTTGGTAATGGCCATTCCAAGCCCAAACAAATAAGCCTTAGGGTCATTATGTTCGTCAAGCTCTGGGGAAGGCAGATAAGTAGGTCCATACTTTCCAAGACTAAAGAACATTGCCTTAATCGCTTTCTGTAGCTCTACGTAAGTGACCAACTTTTCGTCAAATTTGTGCTCCCACTTTGACCAATCTTGTCCGTTAAATTTTCCATCCCAATATTGGTCCCTGATCAGCTTCCAGACATGGCTGTAAATTACACGGTAATCTCGTTCGAAGCCATTTGTCGAATGCGGACGGTTAGTCCATTCGGAAGGTCCAGAAGCAAAAGCCGAGCTGGCAAAAAATAGAAAGACGGTCGCTGAGATTAACGAGAATCTAATTCTCATTGAAAATATCCATATATCTAAGGTCTCAGCGACTTGGACAAGAAGTCTAACTTTATATGCCCGACTTTCTAGCCCTAAGAACTGTAAATGCTCCCATAACAAAAGCCCCGCCGATTGCTCGACGGGGCTTCGTTAACTCTCCCGAGGCTGGATTCGAACCAGCGACCAAGTGATTAACAGTCACCTGCGCTACCACTGCGCTACTCGGGAACACTTCCAAAGGGGCAAGAGTATATGCCGACTGGTGAGTCAGCTTGAGTATTTTATCATGCGATTCGCAGTCAGGGAAATACTGTTAACTTGTCGGTTTACTGAATTTCTGACAAATGATCAATTTTGCCGCTCTACTGGCGTTTTGAGCGTCTTTCCAAGTGATTTACGTATTTTCCATGCTGGCAAAAGTGCCATCCATACTATAAAAATGACCAGCTGCATAACTTCCCTCAAATACGAAATTAAGCGCTCGGAGTTATACTGTGTGGCGAATCTGGCTCAATAATGCTGTTTTGCATCTAGAAGCCAAGTAAGCAAGAGGGATAGCG
>JACMKL010000759.1 GCA_014380105.1 Candidatus Melainabacteria bacterium | reverse complement strand
GTTGGTTTCTAGTCTCAGCGAATTTTCAACTGTGGCAGACATAAACATGCGGGCAGGCAAACGGTACAACAAACGAGCTTTATATGAATCGTATGTTCCGAAGGAGGCTGCTCTCTCAGGAATTTTAATTGGAGTGAGATCGAGTTGATTGGTATCATCGGCACGATTTATTGATTGCGCAATTGAAGTCGGCATCAGCGGATCGTGCGGGGGGTCGACCGCGGAAGAATTATCGCGCAGCGAAATGCCCTTCAGCTGTAAGTCTTGGGTGCCTTCTGCACTGGTTACTTCTGGCTGCTTTTCTGGAACGCTTTCAAGATCAGGACTTTCACCAAGTTGTCGTTGAACCGAACTATTAGTATCTGAATTGATGATCTGCTCCGTCAGTGTTGACTGCACCATCGATGAAGTCGCAGCAGGCATCTGACCGCGTAGTCCAAGGTCTACATCTGCTGCGCTTGCGCGTTGACCCACGCAGACGGTAGAGGCGACAAACGCCAGGAAGAAGTACTTTGAAGTGAGTGCTTGAAAGCGCATTTCAGAAACGTCGTTTAGTAAGGGATGAAGGAGGAATACTCATGGCAAGCTCGTGTGGTTGCCAATATAAGTTTGTAGCTTCAAGGACTTGCCGATTATAACCGAGCTTTTGCACTTCTCCGGATGCTTATCTTCATAAGTTTGGAATAAGAGTACCCCTCTGGAGCCCCGCCCGCTTTTCGATGCCACCGCTGATGGTGAGATAACTCTTATGGGACTGATTAGCGAAAAACTTGTTATCAAGAAGTCGCAGAGTCTGAGACAATCTGACCAAGTGAAGCGCAAACGAAATTCAAGGAATCAGATATGGCCCCTGCCAAAGAAGGAAAAGCCGAATCACGCGACCCGGCTATTCGAGTCATTCTTCTGCCTCGTGACACAAACAAGCATGGCACTATATTTGGCGGCGTCATCCTTAGCTATATCGATTTGGCCGGCGCAGCTGCCGTCAGCCAAGTAACTGCGCAAAAAATTGTGACCGTGGCAATCAAAGAAGTAGTGTTTCATGCACCTGTTTTGGTTGGTGAAGCAGTCAGCTTCTACACTGACGTGACGCGCGTCGGCAACACATCGGTGACCGTACACGTTGACGTAGAAGCCAGTCGCGGCAACAAGAAAGTGGCAGTGACTGAAGCTGACATTACCTTCGTATGCATTGATGATGGCGGGCGACCTGTTCAGGTTAAACTCCTCTAGAAGGTGTTTTGTCCGTTAGCTAAAACCATTCGCAAAGGGTCAAGTCCGGCTATCATATCTGTCCACACATTCGCTTTCCGCTTCCTCTCTTTGCATCCATACTAAAAAGATGACAACAACTACTACTGAATCAGAAGCAAAAACTGTCAACGAGAGAATCAGGCTCTATCTGGGAACCGGAAACGGAAAATCAACCGCAACTTTCGGTGTTATGTTGCGAGCGCTGAGCACAGGCAAAAATGTCACTCTCGCTTTTTTTGATAAGTTGGAAGGCAATTCCAGCGAAGGCGAAGCTCTCAAAATTTTGTCCGAGGTGTCTAAGCCAGGCTTCGGTAAGTTGAGCGTCAAATATTCAGGCGTCAATAGAATCGGCACCGGACCGAAAGGTAGCTTCCGCTTATATAGTTCGCCAAATGGTATTCTGCCTGAAGATAAAGAGGCTGCCCTAGAAGGTCTCGCCTATATCGCTGAAGCATTAAAACGCGGCGACGATATTGTAATTGGCGACGAAATCCTCGATGTGGCACGAGTTGGATTAGTCGACTGGGAATCTGTCAAAGAAGCATTCTCGCACCGAAAAGATCCGACTGTTCTGGTTCTGACCGGACGCCGCGCACCAGACTGGTTGATGGAACAAGCCACCACAATATCAACGACCACACAATTACGGCACCACGGTCGTGCCATTCAAGGCATGGACTGCTAACAGGCAGAGTTTGCTGATAGAGAGTGATTGCTAATAGAAAGGGCGCTCCTAAGAACGCCCCTTATTTTTTTAGTTGGCTTGTTGAAGCCGACTATTATTTCTTCGAACTCTTCAAAGACGCTGTTTTTCTGCTTGCGTGAGTGGCGACTTCCTTCTTCAGCACTTCGATTGCTTTTGCAAGTTGAACGTCTTTTCCATCGTTAGGTGAACGTTTGAAGTTGGAGTAACTCAAATCAATCCACCATGGTCCACGGCCTTTTGTGAAGTCGTCTTCTTTCAACGTGACTTCGCAATTAGCATCTGGGCTGATTCCGTGTTTGTGAATATCAACGTCATTAGGCGTCAAATATTTGGCGATTGTGACATTGATGCCAGAGCCATCGTCCAGTCTGTTGATTGACTGTACAAGCCCCTTACCGAAGGTTTTTTGCCCGACCAATTTCGCTCTGTCATTGTCGTGCAATGCACCACTGAGAATTTCGCTGGCTGATGCGCTGCCCTGGTTGATCAGGATAACAATCGGTTGTTTTGAGATAGGACTGCTCTGTGCTTCGGTTTTTTGCTTGTATCCATCAGCATCAATGGTACTAACGATGATGCCATGGTCGAGGAACATATTGGCGATATCAATGGCATTAGACAACAGACCACCAGGGTTGTTGCGTAAATCGATAATCAAACCTTCCGTGCTATTGAGTTTCTTCAAAGCCAAACGCATTTCCTGGTTAGCTTTTTGTGAGATGAAACTATCGAGTCTGATGTAGCCAATATTGCCTGGCAGCAGTTCTGCACTTGCAACAGCTTTAATTGGAATTTCTTCTCTGGTTAGCATGACTTTGCGGCGCGTAGTTTTGCGCGAGAATGTGATGCTTACTTTGGTTTTGATAGGTCCGCGAATTTGTTTGACGACCAGATCGAGCGACTGACCGTTTACTGGTTTGTTGTCGACTTCTAGAATTTCGTCACCAGGTTGAACACCAGCGTTAAACGCAGGAGTGTCTTCAATCGGAGCGATAACAACCACTTTGTGTTCTTTGTTCATGCCGAGTTGCATGCCAACACCGAACAAGTGTGCCTCAATTTGAGACTTCTCTTCATTGAAAGATTCTTTATCGAGAAAGCGAGTGTATGGATCGCTAAGGCTGGCGAGCATAGTTTCGATCGCTTTATATGCATCATCGGTGGTTTTCAGTTTGCCATCGTAATGATGTTCCCAACGAGTCCAATCTTGAGTGTTGTAACCGGACTCGTAAAAATTGTCCTTGATCAATTTCCATGCCTTTGCATAGAGAATTGCTGGAGGCACATCCTTTTGAAAGCCTTCCAATTGAGGAGATGCTTGCAGTTCTGAGGTGTCTGCCAGAAGAATTTGCGCCGGCTGGGTCTTGCTACCGCCAGTCAGTAACCAGCACTGAGCGGCAAAAAATAGCAAACACAAAACTAACGGTATGCCTATGCGGGCTACTCTTCTCTGTTCCACTTACGTAGTTACCTCTAAATAAAGGACCTAATTGGATCTTAGATCATGGCCGCATAACCTGCCAAAGACCTGATTGGAAACCAGACGTCTATCTAAGCCATTCTTACTCACGTTAAGCGCGCGGGACTAACCACCGCTTCGTTTCGTTACCTTTAGAAATTTTTATTTTAGCCACTATCTTGCCAACAGTCGATAGGTTTTTACCCAGAATGCCACTAAATACTCTGTAAGTTAACTCTTTAGGGTTTTTGGAGTTGACTCATTGACCTACCATTAAATTGTACTTGAGATGGTTACTAGGAAAGCGTTCAGAGATGGTATCGCAAGCATATGTCGAGGTTGAGCCCGCTCGAGAGACTCTTGTATCATCAGCTCCTATACATGAGGGGGCCAAACCGGCACAAGACTTGGATAGCACTCAATTGAAATCGTTCCCCCTACTGGGTCGTCTCTCGAAAGAAACCAAACTCAAACTGAAGCTTCTCATCAGTGTGCTGATGTTTGGCAGCTTGTTTGTGTTCGGTAAAGTTGACCTTTCCAAGAGTTGGGAAGTCGCCCTGCAGTCAAACGGTTGGTACCTTGCTGCTGCAGTCATTCTTTTCCTCGGCTCTACCGTGGTCAATGGCAAGCGCTGGCAGCTTCTTGCCGACGCCGTTGACTTGCGAAAACCACTAGTCAACCTTGTCCAATACTGTTATGTCGGACTTTTCTTCAACTTATTTCTGCCGTCCACTGTCGGCGGCGACTTCAGCCGCGGCTATTACCTTTCCAAAGGCACAGGTAAGTACAAAAACGCCTTTTATTCAGTTTTGGCAGACCGTACTGTCGGTATCGCAGTTCTTTTCGTGTTTGCTTCTGCAGGCATTTTGCTTGGACCCGCCGGTCACCTGCCACTCAGTCTGAAATTGCCAATTTTGCTTGGAACCCTTGGAATCTTCGGCGTACTTCCTTTTGCGCCAAAGCTTTGTAGAGCTATCCTAGGACCGACCAACTGGCTCACCAATCGTTTTGAAAATTCGGCAGCTAAGATTTACTGGCACGATAAGAAGCTCATTATTTCAGCCCTGGCGCTCTCTGTCCTTCTGCAATTAATTATCGTCATGTGCCACGTCGCTATCGGCTGGGCGCTAGGTCTCTATAGCATTCCTTTCTGGTACTACTTCGTCTTCTATCCTTGCGTCGCGGTTTTGGGTTTTGTAACTCCGAGTTTTAACGGAATTGGGATTCGAGAATGGGCGTATACCTACTTCCTGACCTTCATCGGTATTGATAACTCGCACGCTCTCACGTATGCGATGATGTGGCTAGCTTTGACCACACTGAGCAGTCTGGTTGGTGGTTTGGTGTATTTTGCCGGACACCTCCAGATCTCAAAAGAAGAGCGCGAAGAATTTGAGCACGTTCAAGAAGAATCCGAAAAAGAGCCCGTCTAGCTCCTGGCTACCTCTCAAAATGGAATGTTATACCGTTAACGGTAACGCCGGTCGTTTTGTAATAGAGCGGTCTAAATGAGAATTCAAGTGGAATTTTCGCGCGCCTGTCATCCGCTCGAGAATCAGCTCGTCAAGCAAGTCTTGGAGCATGCAAGCAATCGCTCTATATCTGTATATATTGTCGGAGGATATGTTCGCGATGGCATAAAGCCGCTTGGAAACGCAAGCTCAGGACAATCATCTATAGATTCTTTGAAAAAGCGTGATGTCGATTTTGCGGTTGCCGGTGGTTCGGCATTTTTGTTTGCCAAAGATTTGTCCAATCATTTGCGCGGACATTTTGTAGCGCTGGATGAAACAAACGATACTGCGCGCGTTGTTCTTGATGATGGAAGCATTCTCGATTTTGCCGGCTGCGAAGGTGGCAGCATCGAAACCGATTTGAAGCGCCGTGACTTCACTGTTAATGCTCTGGCCTGGGACCCGGCATTCCCCAACGAAGTTCTCGATTTATGCGATGGCATAACCGACCTGAAAAACAAAAAAATTCGAGCCGTTAGCAAACAATCGTTTGCTCAAGATCCGTTGCGCATTCTGCGCACTTTTCGTTTTGCCAATCAACTCAATGCTGATATTGACTCAACAACGTTAATTTGGGTGCGTGAATTAGTTGATGGACTAAAGACTGTTGCACCCGAGCGCATCAACTACGAATTATTCGAAAGTCTCTCCGGACCTGCGGCCGGTAAGCTGACTGACCAACTTGCCGAGACTGGAGTTCTGGAAGCGATATTTCCAGAGTTGGTAGAAACCCGCAGAGTGACTGCAAATTCGTATCATCATCTAGGTTTGTTTGAACACAGCACCATCACAGTGACCGAGCTGGACGGTCGCATGGATGCCTTACCCGAGTGGTTACGTGAAAGTGCCGCTCGCGAACTTTCGTACGGTGTCAGCCGCCTGGCAGCGACTCGTTTGGCTTGCATTCTGCACGATATCGGTAAGCCTGGTACCTGGGAAATCACTCCTGAAGGCAGGCACACTTTTGTTGCTCACGACAAATTGGGCGCTGAAATGTCTGTAGTCATCGGAGATCGCATGCGCTGGTCTCGCCCTGTCGAGAGACTGATTACGCGTCTTGTTGAATTACATTTGCGCCCTGGTCAACTGTTCCATCAAGGTCCGCCCACTGCCCGCGCTCTCAACCGCTTCTATCGAGCCGTTGGAGATGATTTTGCCGAATTGATGATGGTCGCATACGCCGACCTTGGCGCTACCAGAGGTGCGGGTTTGAGCGGAAGCAATCGAGATACTCTTGAAGCAGGGCTTGCGTCCCTGATTTCCGGATTTGAAAATTTCGTAGCTGAAGTTCGTCATCAAAAACCACTTTTGAGTGGTCACGACATCATGGTTCTCTTGGAACTTCCGTCTGGACCGCTAGTCGGAGAAATATTGAAAGCCCTCGAAGAGGCGCGAGATTTAAAAGAAGTCGAAGATAGGTCACAGGCTGAGGCTTTTGTGAGAAATCTCTACGCGCAAAAGTATTCTAAATAACCTTTTTTCGCTTGGCATCTATTAATTGGTGTTAAACAAATATTTCCTGGGCATAAAAATCTCGGTGAGATAGAACCGCAATTCGGTTCTTGAAGCCAGCAAGTATAGCGGTTTCCAAGGGTTGGGCATTCAAGAGCCTCCCCCTTAGAGAAGTGTGGGCCGCGGGTCGCAAACAAACATGCAGGTGGCATTATGAATACCAGGGCTGACAAACTCAAAAACTACACCATCATCGCAAGATTGGATGATGCCATTCCTTTGAACACCGAAGAATGGGTCACTGTAGAACGTCTTTTGAATCAAATCAGTGAGTTCGTCCCAATTTCCATGCTCAACAACGTTACTGAAGCAATCATCTCTTACGCCGATGATCAAGCTCGCAGAGGCTATTTGCTCGGACAAGAAGATATGGTCAAAGAGCTCAAAACGAAGTCTCAGCGCATCGCTTAAACATCACATCGTCCTCTCCGGGCGTTTGTAATGCGATAGCATGTCGACCACACCACACACAACACTTTATGACGCCACGGTACAACACGTACAGTGGCGTTGTGTTTGAGCCCAAATCCAAGTCTAAGTCTGAGTTCCCGTCCAAGTCCAAGTCCAAGTCCAAGTCCAAGTCCAAGTCCAAGTCCAAGTCCAAGTCCAAGATCAAGATCAAATCAACGTCCCAATAATTATGCGCATCGCCGACGGTATCACCGTGCTAAGCGAAAAAAAATTTCTAGCGCAAATAATTGAGTGGATTGTTTGGCTTGCCGTTGACGCGTACTTCAAAGTGCAAGTGAGGTCCGGTGGAGAAGCCGGTGGTGCCTTCATACCCGATCACATCGCCTTTTGAGACATTGTCTCCAACTGATACTGCTTGCCTGGAAAGGTGAGCATACAAAGTGGCCATGTCATTGCCGTGGCTTATGATGACGACTTTTCCGTATCCGCCATACCATCCGGTAAATAGAACGCTTCCACCATCAGCTGCACGAATCTGCGAACGGTTTGGTCCAGCTAAGTCGATACCGGTGTGGAATTTCCGAACTCCGAAAATGGGGTGGCGACGCCATCCGAACGGAGAAGTGATTTGTGCTTTCAAAGGCATTGCCAAGTTGCCGGAGCCTTTCTGAGCCGGTTTGCTTGAATTCTTTTGCGAGTGTTGCATCGCTAAAATTTGCGCTTCCAATCTATGCGATTCTTGCGTCAGCTGATGCTCTGCTTGTTCGTAGAAAGCTCTTTGAGTTTTCAATTTGCTTGCCACTTGCTCTTGCTCAAGGCGAGCCCTTGCCATTTCCATGGCTTTCTTCGCAAAATCACTAACCAGATTACCGAACAAATCTTTCTGATCTGCAAGTGCACCTTTGCGTTGATTCAGAGTCGCAGCCTTCGCTCTCAACTCTGTCAGCAACTTGCGGTCTTCTTCGGCTATGCGTTCCTGGAAATATATATTGTCCAGAAAAGCTTGCAGTGAATCGATCTGGAAAAGCATTTCCAGAAAACTCAGCCTTTGACCTTCATAAATTTCACGGAGACGTTTGGCTGCTCCTGCTGAAAGATTTTCTTCTTTCGTTTGAGTGACGTTCAGTGTCTGAACGGTTTCATTCAATTTTGTCTCAGTGCGGTGAAGTTTGTGTTTACTGTCGACCAGCTGCCCGGTGGTGGCGTTCAACTTCCTGGTGATGCTTGACAGCTTAACCATGGCCAATTGTTCTTTCTGTCGGGCTTCTGCTGTGCGCTTATGCAATTCCATGCGGCGTTGTTCAATATTCTGTAGGCGCCTTTTCGTATCTGGCGAAACAAGCGGACTATCAAGCAACTTCGAATTGGCAAAAGCAGGCGCAATTCCAATTGCTAATGCCATAGCCAGGGTCGCAAAAGACTTCCCGGGAGTGCAGGAGGCTTTGAGAAAATTGATTCCGGTGGAGCCGTCGATTGAGTTCGGCATTCTGAAAGGTTTTCCTTTCCTTTACTGGTGGACCGTTGTGAGCGTTCGGCAGTTGTCAATAAGGACTTCCTGCTTGTCAGTAAGGGTAGGCATGAGTTTACCATTGCCAAGCTGGAAGAAAACTACTCTTACAAGGTCTTAAGACCTATCGCAAAACTCAATTACCTTAGTTCATATTCGCATCTTTCGGGCATCAGTCGCAATCTGAGCCGATTTGAGATAAAGATTGACTATGCGCGCGTATCTTAACGATAAGGTCAGGATATAATTCTCTCTAGCCGAAATCCCGGCAATGTTGCCAACTTCGAGCGATCGAAGCGGAAATTCGGTTGATTTATTGTTTTTCATTTTATCTGTCATATTCCAGCCATCTAAGGTCAATTTATGTTGAAAGAAGTTGTGAAATATCCACTCGCTATCCGTGGCATCTCTTCAGAACAATTTACAGAAGTCAAAAGTCCATTCAATGGCGACGTTGTTGCAGCCATCGGTCAAGCTGATGAGAAAGCAATCGATGCAGCGCTCTCCATCGCTCAGGAAGTTTTTGAAAGAACCATGAAATCGATGCCCGCCCACCAGCGGTCAGAAATTTTGCACAAAGCATCCAAACTTCTTCTCGAAAATAAAGAAGATATGGCTCGCACGATTGCGCTCGAAGGGGGCAAACCAATTCGCGACGCTCGCGTTGAAGTGAGTAGAGCCGCAAATACATTTTTGCTTGCCAGTCACGAAGCCATGCATTTAGATGGTGAACAGATTCCTATGGACGTCAGTCCAGGCAATGAAAATCGCCTTGGCATCATTTTGCGTGAACCGGTTGGCATCATAGGTGGTATTACTCCATTCAACTTTCCACTCAATCTTGTTGCTCATAAAGTTGCTCCAGCGATCGCGGCAGGCAATTGCATCGTTTTAAAACCGTCATCGCAAACACCGATTGCATCAATTAAATTGGGTGAAATTCTCAAAGAAGCTGGTCTCCCTGACGGCGTTTTACAGATTATTCCTTGTCGTGGATCTAAGGGTAATGCCCTGGTTAAAGATTCACGCTTGGCAGTTTTGACATTCACCGGCAGTCCGGAAATCGGCTGGCAAATGCGCCGCGATGCTCATCCAGGCACCAGACTGGTTTTGGAACTTGGTGGCAATGCAGGCGTGATTGTGCACGATGATGCCGATATTACGCTTGCAGCTAAAGCCGCAGTACGTGGTGGTTATGGGCATG
>JACMKL010000091.1 GCA_014380105.1 Candidatus Melainabacteria bacterium | reverse complement strand
GGAGGAGACGAAGGGTCTACTTTCTCACTCAACTGCGGCTCCAGGCTGAAGGCCGGAACGCCATGATACTTGATGGAATCATCTTCTGCAGGTTGAAAGCCCTTACCTTTGCAGGTAATGATGTGGACAATTTGTGGAGTGCTCAAATCTTTGACTGCATTGAATGCGTCTATAACGGCGCCCACATCGTGTCCATCTATGGGTCCACTGTAATTAATGCCAAGTTTTTCGAAAACAATTCCAGGTGTGTCGAAGCGTTCTTTGGCTTGCTTTTTCACATCCAAAATAAGATCCCAGATTCCAGCAGTCAATTGGACTTTATCCAGGCTGCCTTCAATCCAATCAAGCTTCTCCTTAATGTCTTTGTAGAAGAAAGTCTCCTTGATTCGCTTCATATAGAGTGCGAAACCGCCGAGATTCTCGCTGATCGACATTTCATTGTCATTGAGAACAATCAAAACATTCTTCTGAAGGTGACCGAGGTGATTGATCGCTTCAAGCGCCATTCCGCCTGTCAGACCGCCATCGCCAATCACAGCAATCACTTTATGCTTTTGCTTGAGGTGGTCTCTGGCAAGCGCCATACCAACTGCCAGGGAAATCGATGTCGAGCTATGCCCTGCAACGAAAGCATCGTGTTCGCTTTCCAGCGGATTGATAAAGCCGCTCAGCCCCTTAAACTGTCTCAAGGTGTTGAACTGATTGCGTCTGCCCGTCAGCATCTTGTGCACATAGGCCTGGTGACCGACGTCCCACAAAATTTGGTCGGCCGGAGTGCTGAAAACTCGATGTAGCGCAAGGGTAATTTCAACTACGCCCAAATTGGACGCTAAGTGCCCACCGGTGCGGGAGAGGTTGGTCACAATCTCCTGACGTATTTCGCCTGCCAAAGTTTGCAGGTCTTCAACCGACATTTTCTTCAACTCGGCAGGGCCGGTAATCGCATCTAGAAAAGATGTCGGCTGTTTTGTGAGGGTGTGCATTGATCCCTGGGCTTCCACTGGTAACAACCTTATAAAGCTACATCATATCAATGACAAGCACCGTTTAGCTTAAGAAGTTCCTCGATCATTGCAGATCTCCGCACAGATCCTGAAGACTTTAATCGTCACCAATCGCAATAGTTGAGCAAGCGAAGATGAAGAGCAATTAAGAGTGGGCTGAAAGAGGGGTCTTCAGTTAAACTGTGTCTCAGAAGACAGTCGGGCAGACGCCTACGAAACGGACGAAAACAGGACAAAATGCGCCAATTTTTTCTCACCATGAGCATCATTTTGATGGTCTCAAATCAGTATGGTTATTGCCAATCTCCTTCTGCTGAAAAGGCGAATGCAGTTTCTCCAGTGTTCACAATTGAAGTGCCTGGACCAAAAATTAAAGATCCGGAAAAAGAAGCAAAGCAATATTTCAAGAATAAAGTCAGAGAACAAATTAGCGAACACCCACAAGAAAAAGTTGTGTCAATGCGCCTATCAGGCTCTCTTTGTCCTGCCTGCTTAAAAGCTCTTGCTGCTCGTTTTCAAAATACGGCAGGCGTTATTAGCGCAACCATCGAATTACCATCAAAGTTAAAACCAGCAGCTGAAGCTATTAGTGAGAATACGACTAGTACAAAAACACCTCGCTTTGCTCTTGCCAAAATCACTTTCGACGCCAACATTTTGACAGTTGAGCGCATAAAAGAAATTGTGCGTCAAAACGACCTGGCCTACTGGAAGGTTACTGTCAAATAGCCAAACGTAATAAAGCAAAGAGAGCACCACTCGTGGTGGTACTCTCTTACGCTTAGGAGACTTTTGCCTTCGGTTGCTCTCTCTCCTATTATCCTAGCCGGTAGCATCTCCGGACTGGACAACTCTGTACCATGAGCCTTTGAATTCGACAATTACTTGTTTACCGACGGACAGAAATTTGGAAATACCGGGATTAGATTTCAGAAGTTCAAAATATTCATCGGTTCCAAATTTCACTTCCTTAGTCGTCCTTGTCTCGCTCGTAAACGAGCTGTCCGTCCAGAATCCATTGACCAGATAAAACGTCTTATCTTCAATCGTTTTCATTTCGCCGGACAAGAGATCTTGCTTATTGATCGCGTCCGACTCTTTCAGTTCGTTCAAAGTTTTTGCAATCATAACGGCTTTTTGTCCGCTCACTTCGCCTTGAGCAAGTGCCGGTGGTGGCGGAATCAAACCACCTCTAACATGTGATCTCATCATTGAAGAATCACCACCACTTTTTCCTTTGTCAAACATTTCGCCGGATGATGCAAACCAGCCAGC
>JACMKL010000758.1 GCA_014380105.1 Candidatus Melainabacteria bacterium | reverse complement strand
AGATCATCGACCGACAAAAAAATATGGACGCCGAGCGAGTATCAGCGCCCTCAACGGATTGGCTTAGCGCAATCCAATGACCTTCACAAATGGGAAAGACACCCAATCTCGATTGGAAAGCCAATCATAGATAATCCAGGTCCAGGTGGAATATTCGATGGAGTGGCATGGCGAGATCCCTATGTAATCAGATTTGGAGAGAAGTATTTATGCTTCGTCTGCGCGCGCATCACTCCAGGGTCACAAGAGTTTCAGGCAGTGCAATGGGATTCGGGAGGTTGCATTGCATGCTTAGAATCGAGCAACCTAACCGATTGGGACCTTGAGACGGCAAAAGTAATTGTTTCTCCCTCCGATTTTTACGAGATGGAAACACCGCAGTTTTTTTGGAGAATCGACGGAGATAAAAAGCGCTACTACCTGCTCTTCTCCTCATGGGCGAAGGGCATCTCGCAGAAGCGTCGCAGTGAATGTTCTGAAGAAGAATGCCAGACAGGTACTTATTACACTGTCTCGAATATTGTTGATAAAGACGACTGGACCATCCCGTCTTTTCAAGCGAAAAGCCACCTACTAGCGGCTAATTTATATGGTGGCAAAATCATTGAACCGGAAAGCGAGCAACCCGTTTTTTTCGGCTTTCCGATGCTTGATTCGGCCGGACACTTCATGGGTGGTCTAAGCGATCCACTGAAAGCGCACTTCTTAAACAGCGGAGCAATTGAGATAGGAGCATGAACAAGCAAAATTTGACGGAGCCTCAAGATCCCTATATAAAACCAAATTTGCAATTTGTTGATGATCCATTTCCAGTTTTCGACGAAGTACGAAACTGGTCTCCAATTTGGAAAGGCAAACAGTCTCATTCGTACCTTGTAACTGGGTTTCAGCAGGTAAGTAATTTTCTGCGAGATCCGCGATTTTCATCCGACATCAATTTTGGAGATACTTCTCACCTGCACGCGGATTCTGCCGAACTAATTCAAGCCCAAAAGTATTGGATGAGTTTTAAGAACGAACCAGATCACTCGCAATTCCGAAGACCATTCTTGACGGAACTTTCTGCCAATGAAATTCAAAAACTAAAAGTCACTTTAGACGCCAATGTCTGTGCGAGATTGAAGAAATTCGAACAAAAAGGAGAACAAGAATTTGTCTATGAATTCACAGAACCAGTTTTGTTTGAATGCATAGAAGCATGGTTCGGAATTCCAGAGAATAGCCGAGATGAGTTCTTTTGGGCCGTTAGTCAAACAGCAAGTCATCTGCCCCCTTCGCCAGATAGAAGAATTTATCCTTCATATAAAGCTGCAAAAATATTGAAAGAAATATTTTCTAAATTAGTTGAAAATAGAAAGAAAAAACCTGGCAATGATTTTGTATCAAATGTAATCAAAGCATCAGGAGAAACAGTTAGCAACGAAATAATCTCAGCCAATTTAATGCTAGTCATGTTCGCTTCCTACGAGACAATTCTATACTTCGTACCAAACGCAATTTACGAACTATTGAGAAATTCAGATCAACTCAAATTGTTATCGGATGACAATACTTTGATAGCTTCAGCAACCGAGGAGCTTCTCAGATATTGTGGGTCAGTTATAAGTATTCCGCGTATGACAACAGAAGTAGTTGAGACTGAATTTGCCGTGATAGGGAAAGGAGAGCGAGTTTCGTTGATCTTGGCAGCGGCCAACCGAGATCCATTAGAATTCGAAAATCCTACTCAATTAGATATTTTGAGAACTAAAAACAAACACTTAGCCCTGGGTGGTGGTGCGCACTACTGCATTGGTGCTTATTTTACGCGCATGTTTGTGCAGACAATTATCGAGCGAGTAGTTGAATTCTCAAGTCGAATAGGCCTACCAGCGATACCGCCGCCATACATTCGCTCCGTGGGACTACGTGGACTGCAGCACTTAAATCTGACCATTGATTCTTAAAGGAAATCTTGAGTACTGGTGCTTATCATTTACTGCTATTAATCTCAGACACAAGATACTGTCAGACTCTTGTTAGTATTCTTCAATATCATGGTCATAGAGAAGAAGGTAGAAACGGGTGAAGAGCTTCGGCACTTCACCCGTTTCATTTTCAATTTCACGTAGCTGATTTACCACTCGAGATTATTATGAACTGGGTATTTTGCGCGACTAAGATTCCACAGTAAGTCATTGCGCGAAAAAACTTTAGAAGCAAGTTCTGCAAGTCTCTGTTCACCCTGAACATCGTCAGGCTTCGGACTATAAGGTGGTGTTGAAGCAATTGAAGCAGCAGGCACTGAGCCGGCTGGATCTGTATTTGCTCCTTGCAGGCTTCGAGCTTCTCTGATTTTCTTCAATTGCTCGTCAATGTTGGCGCGAGCTTGCTCGCGGGTCATGGGCGTTGTGTCGATCGCCTGGGCAGCCTCCCATGCAACGTCGAAATAACGAACTCCCCATTCATGAAGCTGCTTTTCAAATGCAGCTAAATAAACTGCCTTTTGCATCATGGGATCTTCTAAAATTTCAGATTGCTTCATAACATTGAAAACATCAGCATCAAGTTTTAGATCAGCAAATGCTGTCTTCATTACTTCTGGAAATTCCTCCGGAGAGACAAACTTTAATGAAGCGAACAAGAGATTGAGGCTAGCCACATTTTCAGGTCTATCGGCGCGTAATGACGCATCCAGACGCGCTTCGCGCCCTTCCAAATTAACATCAAGGCGCGCATTGCCGCGACCATCTTGAAATTGAGACATCGAATCGTTGCGAACAACCTCATCCTTAAGCGTGTTCCAGAAAAGTGAAAGCTCTTGAACAGATTGACGTTTAGTCTCCTCTTCCAATGTTTTCCCGGACTCAACCTGCATAGCTGCATCTTTGTGCATACCAGCTTCAACCTCTTGAAGAATAGTGAGGCTCGGAAGTGGAATGCCTCTGCGTGGATCAAGCACGTTATAACTTTCAACCAGACGATGCACCGCATCCAGAGATACATTCGCTTCTGGCTTGACACCACCGTTGGTGCTAGACGGGAGTAAATCGTTCGATTTGATCTCACCAGATTGATTGGTCTCAACCAGTACAGGTCTCTGAAGGCCTTGCACCTGGCGGGACAAATCACCCGGAGTATCTGACTGTGATTCAAAGTCAGATACCAGGTCATTAAAATTAAATTCAGCGCTTCTGACCATGAAAATAGCCACCGTAATAAGTTGGGAGAGAAACGAAAAGAACTACTGCCTCGACATTGCGAACAAGGCGAGCTAACAAAGCGCCGCCACCAACTGGCGGCGCTTTGTTTCGTCAGTTTATCTTTAAGGCGAAGCGCCTGCATTGCGCTGAATGCGCTGCTGGACGATCTGCTGTTGGAGGATTCTGCCGGAATTTGGAGCCGAACCTGCCTGTGCTTCAATCGACAAGAACGTTCCCACCAAATCGTTTTGGTTCTGAACGCCAGGCTTGATGACAGTTTCCATAGCCTCACCATCTGGAGCACTAGATCCAAATGAAAATCCGACCCCCACCGTCCCTGGGACAAAGACATTGACTGCGCCGGAGTCAGTCTGGTTGCCGGCTCGTCCAGAAGCTTCAACTCTGCCGTTGCGAGTAGTCAGGGTAGTCGACACGCCGGTACCTTCTCCTGGTATCACTGTCGGTGCCTGTGTAGGATTGAAGATCTCAGTGCGGCTGTTGTCTGAGAAATTGACGCTACCACCACGGGCAGAGGCGTTACCGCCTTCAGTCCTGATCGCACCGGTCTCTGCAGTGGCCGAAGAGGGTCCTGTAATTGCTGTAGACTCTGAATCGGAGCGAGAGCCGGAGGTATTAGTTGGCCGGTTCTCGATTCTGATTTGATTATTGACAGTCGACTCGGATTCTGAAAGCGAATGAGACTCAGAACTATTTCTTGGTGCCTCTGGTTGAGGTTGTGGCGGTCGGGCATGGCATTGCGCTTCAGCGATGTAAGCGCCTGCTGCTTGCTCACTCCAAACACTCTGACCGGTGGATTCGTAGCTCGAAACAGCCTGATCGATCTCTACACCTCTGTTTACCATTTTTCTATCTCCTTGGAAAATTTCCACACTAGTATTTGATCGAAACGTCAGCACTGATGACAACAGTCAACAGAGGACGAACAATCTTTAAAATAAAAAACTAGAATCTAAAAGCGTGACCAGCCCTGAAGAACAGGGCGAATCATATTTGTGCAGCTGCCAAAAATTTTCAAAAAACAGACATGCAACGCAAGTCTTAAATTCATCTAGGAATGGCAGTGAGCTCGTAAAGAAAGCTCTTCGTCTTGCTTGACGGTAACACCTATGATGGCGGTCAAAACTGACAAGATAATTACAAACGCTGCGGGAAATACGGTGATAGAGTGATATCTAGCGACACTAATATGCGGCCAAGGAAAACATGCGACTAAAGCGGCATGACCAGATTAGCAATTGCATCTGGTCATGTGTCGTCAATTATTGGCAAGGGCTTGACCGGTCATTCAACGAACAGTCTGCGCCATGCCCAAGAATAGCCTGAAAAGCCGTCTTTGAGAAATACATCAAGCGCATTCAATTGCCTGCGAGAGGATTCAATATCGCCTTGGTTAGGTCCAAGTAACCTTTGTGCGGCCAGCCACTTTAGTCGAGTAAAGCCTTGCAGATGATTAGCTTCACCACCCAGTTCGTGATTGAGAATTGCATTGATCGCTCTGTCGCGAGGAAGATTGATCAGGCGATCGCCATGATAGCTGTCATTCATTGGAATTACGGCGTGCCAGACATCACCAGCTAACCAGCTGTCTACAACTGCAGGATTTGCATCTTTGGCAGTCATGTAATACTTGTCGGACTTGAGTCCACCGACAATTCTGGACCAGACATTGCATTTCTCACGCTCTGTGAGGTCTGCAGAACCAGCGACTGCGTCCATCATGTTGGCGACAGAATTAAAGCCGACAATCGGCTTAGGATTGAGATGCAAATTTGACCGATCGGCGCCCGCATAGAGTATGTCATTAGCTTTTCGCGCCAATTGTTCTTCTCTCTCAGGATGAATACCGGCATGAATATCGACAGGCATGCGCGTAATTCTTTGATCTAATACGGCATGAGAATTCCCCTGTTTGTCATACCAAATTACCTGGTCCGGTCCCTCACTCATGTCTTTGCGCACCACTCTTCCATTCAGAATCATAGTACCGACAACTTCAGGACCTTGGGGAGCACTGGCATCAGCTATTTGGAAGGCATTGAGGCTTAGGTCAAAATCCTTCAATGCATTGCTTTTTTCCAAATTTGCCTTTTGGGCATGTAGAAAGCTCAAATTTATATCAGGCTCAGCCAGGTTGATATGGGCTGGCGTATCAGTTTCCTTTGGTAACTTTGCCGGTATCAATTTCTCTGGTGAATTTTGTGTATCAGAAGCTACCATGGTGGTTACTGCCTTTCACATTGATTCGGAAAACATCTCTGTCAGAAATAAGTGACTCGCAAATACTTCCAGAGGCTTACAAAAGCCATCCAAAAGAGTTATTTGCGCTTTATTCGAGGGGATATCAAATACAATTTAGCGAGAAAAACCAACAAACTCATGACAAGCAACCCAGAATTTTTCCATAGAAAAAGCCACCGGTGAAGGTGGCCATTCTTTCCCCTTGAAACTGTGCACCCGGCGAGCAATCAGGCCGGATTTAATTTGAGCTGATTTAAGCGCGCTTCCGTGATGTATCCGTCTTTGTCGTAGAGCGCATAATATGGCGAATTTAAGTCATTCCTTCCTTTGGAAATTGCGGAAATCAATTCTCGATCGTCCTTGTTAAGTAATGGTGCAAAAGCTGGATTGGCGAGCAATTGCTGCGCGT
>JACMKL010000757.1 GCA_014380105.1 Candidatus Melainabacteria bacterium | reverse complement strand
TGCCGTACGAAGGCATCGACGGTAAGCCGGTTGATCCAGCCAGTCCACCAGAATCGCATATCATCAAAATTTTGAATTTCCACTCAGTCATGCTTGGAGATAAAGGCGAGCAGGCTCTCACTAAAGATGAGAAGCCGGTCTTGATGGCTGGCATTCAGAATATTTATCGCGAGTGCGCCCCTGAAGGCCGAGTTCCAATTGAATCGGATTTGGTTGCATGGTTACTTCGCGAAGGGGCCACGACACAAAATACCAAGCGGCGCGAAACTTGCGAAGACCTGGCGAACCGCCTCAGTCTTTACTGTAAGGGAGCTATTTTCGGCAAGTTGTTCGACGGACCGACATCCATTCCGATGGATACGCAAGTGATGGTTTTCGATACATCCGAACTTGCTCACGACAAAACTTTGGAAGCAGTTGTAACTCTCTTCGTGTCGGACTTTGTATTGAGACGGGCAGCTCAGCATAAAGCTGAAAAAATGAAACTCGGTCAGCCGTCTCGATTTGTATTTTGTATAGACGAGTTGTGGAGACTGCTTCGCTATGAAGGCGGCAAGACTTTAGTTGAAGACGCCTCGCGGGTAAGCCGCCACTTAGGGCTACTTTTCATAGGCATCTCCCAGGAATTGGGCGACTTGTTGCGCGACGATCGGGCGCGAACTCTGGCGTCCAACAGCTCGATTAAGATCATTTTGGGCAACGATCCGAGCAATTTTGACCTTATTCGTGACTCTTGCGGATTAACTCCTCAAGAAATGTCATCAATTGCTCATCTAACACGTAAAAACCGTGAATACAGCGATGCCTTCCTTGTGTATCATAAAATCTCCCGCGGAGTGGTGAAGTTAGTAGTTCCAAGATTTATGTACTGGGTTGCTACTACCGAACCAAACAATGACCAACCGATGCGGGCGAAGATGATGGAATTATGCGGAGGCGATCCTCGCTGGGCATGCCATCTTCTGGGACAGGGCTATCACCCTGATACGGTACCGGAGCACATGCTCACTCCACAGTAATTTCCAGTCTTCTAAAAATTGAAAAAGTCCAGGTAAGAAAAAATGTTCGACTATCAAGCAGGTGAAAAATACAAACTAACGCTAATCATGGTGGCAATCGCTGGTGCCATGGCTGGTATGTTTTTCACCGTTTTGCTGATGCCAACTCCTGAAGCGCCGCAAGCTCGCAAGAGACAGCAACAACCCTGGATGAACAACCCGGATGTAACAGGTCGCGCGTCCGGAGCAGGAGCAGCCCAAGCAACTACCAATGTCGCAGCAGAACAAGCTGCAGCTGCGCAACCGGCAATCAAAACCGACCCAATTCTTGCTCAAACTTTAGTCGAAAAATGGCTGCCATTTGCATTCGATTTGACCGCAGGCAGTGCATCAGGAAGTCAGGAAAAAGCGATCGCTTGCATGTCCGCTGAATGCGCTCAGTCATATCGAGAAAATGTCTGGACACCGGATGTCGCAAAGACTATCAACGAGTCAGGAATAAAGAGCAATTTTAGAGCGACGAAAATTACAGCCGGCGCACACCAAACAGACGGCTCACTGGTTATCACGGTAGAAGGCGAACAAATTCTGGCAATTCCAGACCAACCTTCAAAACAACGCAACGTCAAATTTGAATACCTGTTAAAACAAACGCCCGACGGCATGAAAATATGCGGAATAAGTGACTTGAACAAGGGCGGTTAGAAGTAAGAGACGCGAAACTCACAACTAGAAATGAGTCCGAAAGTTTGAAAGAAGGCAAAGCACTAAGCGACGCTAAAGGATAATGAAATGAGTTGGAAAGCACAAATCAATGACAGAGGCGTAATCACCCGATATAAGGATGATGTCACCGGACAAGTCATAAGCGCAAAAGAATTTGAGCGTCAGTCTCAAATGCAACCGGCGCCATCCGCTTATCCAACCCATCCGTCAATGCAGTCGGGTCAGGGCATGCCGATGTACGCGGCTCCCGCATCATCTTATGGCGCCGCACCTGGCGGATATGCGCAGCACTCGCAAAGTCTTCCACCGATTCAATCAGGTGGGCAAGATCTCAGTCAACATTTGATCAATCAAGGTATTCAGCAGGCACCACAGGCGATGCCTGTTGTTCAGCCGATGGGAATGCCAGCTGGTGGTCCAAACCCACTCGTTCAGCCTGGCGCGCAAATGCTCAATGGTCAAAATTTGACCCCTGGAGCAGCTCCCGGGTCAATTCTCAATACTCCTCAGGCATTGTCGCCTACCGCAGGTTTGCCTGTGCAGAGTAAGAATTTGCGTATGGAAGGTATTGCACCTGGAATGCATGCAAATTCAACTCCGCAAGTGCATGTGCCAAGAAAAACACACGGCTTCCTCGATGCCACTTCAATCGCTATCTTGCTTCCGACTCTTGTACTGTTGGCGCTGATCATTGCAGCCGCTCACAAGAAGAGACTCTTTCCTTGGCAAACAATTCGTACCTTCAATCCTCCTTCAGGCTTGATGACGCCACGTGACTATGAGCGTTCATTTGTATGTCCGCCTAACTTGAGAAAGCACGGCCGAATGGGTAAGAAAAATCCCAACGCCAGCTGGGGAGATGTCGACGGTGTGGTTATCCCGTTTGGCTTCCTTGCTCGTACGCACTTGCCTATCACCATTCCGATGGGACGTCTGCCAAACAAAAACATGTTCATCGTAGCCCCATCCGGTTCTGGTAAAACCACCTTGATGCGGTCTATCATGAAAGCCCTGATGGCCAAACCCTGCGTCATCATCGCGCTTGAAGCAAAAGCTAACGACCCTAACCTCGACGCAAAACGTGAAGGTTTCAAATATTCAGTCTTGCCTGAAGCCCAGCACGCTGGCTTCGACACACTCTACTTCAACCCATTGGACATGGACTCTGTTCACTGGAATCCACTCGATCTCGATCCGATCGTGTTTGCATCTGCAATTGTTCAAGACGTCAACTCACTTCCACCAGAAGAACAACACTGGGCAGAACGTGACCACGGTTATATCCATGGTCTGGCACAACTCCTTCACTGGGGCGCTGTACAAGTTACTGCAGAAGATGAGAACGGCTCACCATCAGAGTTTACTCAATTGCCGCGTAATCCGCGTGGTCTGATGAAACTGGTCAACAACCGTCGCAATATCGTCGAATCATTGAGACGTCTCAAGAATTCGTCTGAAGTTGAAGCTTCAGAGTTGAGCGAATTGACTCAGAAAATGTCATCGATCATCCGTACAGACAGTGACTGGGACAAAAACATCCAGGGCATTCGTGGTCGCCTCCGAATGTTCAACAACAAGAGCGTCATGCGTGTTACCGAGCAATCGAACATCGACATCAGCGCTGCGATGCACCGCCCAACCGTGCTGATCTTCGGTGCTCCAGCATCGATGGGACCAGACGCAGAATCACTGGCAGCCTGCTTCGTATACACACTACAACAAGCGTTGCACACCAGATACGGTACCGCCAACGTCCTCCCACTGTTTGCATTCTTCGATGAATACCAAACTTTGAACCTGGACATAGCCGGTAGATTGTCAGCAATCGTCCGTGGTGCCAACGGCGGACTGACGGTAATCTTGCAGAACATCTCTCAGATCGCCAACTCTTCGGGCGCCACCGGCGACTCGAGCCAATCCGGTATGTCAGAACTGAAGACTATCTTCTCCAACTCTGCCATTCGTGTTTGCTTACACAACGCTGACGAAACCACCGCTAAATTCTTCTCTGAAGAAATTGGTAAGCACGCTGTGATCGTCCCTGGTATCGCCGACCACTATGCTGCCACCGGATTCGGGATCTTCCCGAATAGCTGGAACAAAATTCACTCACAACAAGTTGTCGCCCGAGTCGACCCTGACTCTATCAAACGGATGGAAAAGCAGCACGCTCTCGTATTCTTGTCACCAGCTGGGGACGCCGAGTTTGCTGAATGTAAGCCGATGATGGTCGACCTGCGCGGTATTGAAGAAATCGCCAGACTGCACTTGCTCCACAATGTCTCCAAGCGCGGACCTGCTCCGCTTGCTCCGGAAGGTCCAAACGGACCACAAGGACATTCGCCAGACGGTATGCCAGGCATTCCTGGAATTCCAGCCATCCCTGGACTCGCTCCACCAGTGCCATCGTTTGCGATGGGAATGAGCCAAGCGCAAGCAATTGCAGAAGAAGTGCATGCTCATATCCAAGAGCCAGCCCCGCAAGCTGCCGCAGCAGCATACGGCGAAGCGCCGATACCGCAGGCACCGCAAGCGGCTCCAACAGCAGGACGGATCTGCACCGGATGTGGAAAAGAAGGCGGACCGCGCAAATTCTGTATTGAATGTGGTCACTTCCTTGGAGTACAAGAGGCACCGACACAGCAAGTTGAATTGTCCACTCAAGCCGAATTGGTCGGCGCTCATGCCGGACCATCCGGTGATGGACAAAATAATGCACCACCGTTCCCGAGTTTCAATCGGCAACAGGCTCTTCACCGCTCATCACTTCTTGAAAGTCCGCAAGCAATTGCTGACGCTGCCAACGGCTATCCACAAGCGGCACCGCAAGAGGAACAGCCTCATCCGCAAAGCCCTTTTCAAAGAAAACCGGTGACTAGTTTCAATCCTGATCCTTCTCGTTTCGGCTTCACGCCTCCAGGGATGGAGCCTACCGCAGCCGGTCAGCAAAAGAAGAACGTTGAGTTCTAAATAGAAAACTAGAAATTCAAATCAGTGCCCGCTGCGTTAATTGCAGCGGGCTTTCGTTTTCTGGCGATCAGTCTGGGATTATCTGATTTTAGTTCCGTCAAAGGGCTGAGAGCGACCTGGGGTTTAACCCAGTCCGTGAAAGTGTGGGCGCTTGCATAATGAAATTCAGCCGCTACCTCGGGTGCTGCGGCAAATTTTGAGGGCATTATGCAAGTTGTGGCCAGAACTGAAATTCCTAAAGAGAAATTCGACTTTGTCAAAAATGAAGTTGCTAAATGGGAAGAAGGAAATATTCTCACTCGCAGTCAAAGCGACCAAATTTTGGCGCGCTATCAACCAGTAGATGGTAGTCAAAATGGGCTGTTTACCCTCGTCTACGCTGGTTGTGCCATTGTCGGATTAGCGCTCTTCTTATTCATCTCTGCAAATTGGAAAGGCATTGATGTCCAGACAAAATGCTTTGTTTTCTTCTTGGGAATGCTCACCTGTTATCTTTACGCCTGGCATTTGCGAGGCAAGACCGTGCTTCGAAATGTCGCATCAGAAGTACTTGTGACGATGGGGTGCTTGCTCTTTGGAGGTACAGCAGTCACGGTCGCACAGCATTTTCAAATTACGGGGACACGTCCGGAGGTCTGTCTCTGGGTGCTCGGCATTGCACCAATTATTTGGATATTCAAATCTCGACACGCTGCAATATTGGCAGCCATCATTTGCACTTTCAAAGTGCCGTTTATGTTTGAAGGCGTCAATTTTGATCCAACTGCTATCTTCACGATGGCAATCGTGGTCGCTTGTGCGTATTGGACCAGAAGTCAGCTAGCGCTTGCTATCTCCATTTCAGCGGCTGCCTTTGCTTGTTCAATGACTGCTCGAAGCATTGATAGTGCCACTTTCATTCTCTTTGGTATCAGTTGCTTTGTCCTACACTTAGGTCATCATTACAGTCAGCGTTGGAAAATTTTTGCGACACCGTATTTGTTGTTGTCGATGTCGATTGTTTTACTGGGCTTATTTTTCACGTTGTTATCGCGCTATGGAATCGCAGGCGATAACATTGATTGGATACGCATACAGATATCCATGGCGGTGTCACTTTCGTCTTTGGCATGTCTCGCCAGCACACCTGCGGCGAAGACCTACTGGCCTGCATTGACCGGGATGGCAATGATTGGTGTGGTGGCACTTTTTGCTTTCCTCGATGGAGGCAAAGTTGAGATGCCCGCTCTATTAGCAGGCATCTCTTTAATCTTCAATCTCTTCTATCTTTTCTACATTACGTCTATCAATGAAAATCGATTTGTTCAATTCTTGCCGATTGCTTCTTTAGGCATGACCAGTCTTCTTTATATAGTTTCAGTTCCAGGAGGGGCACTTGTTGGTTCGGGAATCGCTTTAGCAGTGGGTCTCACCCTACTGGCATTTTCTACTGCCGCACTTCGAAAGCTTCACGGCAATCAGCTCAAGTGCAACTTAATCACGACATCACATGAGGTAAATTAAAAATGCTCGAAACAATATCGAATGTAAGAATTGAAACGGAGGCGATTACTCCGAAGCGAACGCTTTGGGAGCGGGTCACCATACCTGATACCGCTCCTTCTGCGGCGCTGAAAAGGGACAGGTCACTGGTTGTTTTGGGACTAGCTATCGCCGCGCAGGTAGGGTGTCTATTTGCGTTTGTAATGCCTTATCAGAACGCTCTTTCAACCGGTCCTACAATTGTACTCAAAGGGATGAGTTACGATCCGCGTGATGCGTTGAAAGGCGATTATGTCTCGATTCATTTTGACATCGGCAATAAAGTTAGTCTTGCCGACTATAAACCTGGCGATCAGGTCTATTTGACTATGATCAAAGGTGAGCCATATTGGAGAGCTGATGCTGCAAGTAGGAATTATCCAAAGGTTCTTAATTCCAATCAAGTGGCTGTAAGAGCAACTGTTCTTAATGGCAAGGCGGTTCCTGCTCGGGTTAGTTTGGGGATAGAAAAATATTATGTTACGGAAGGTCGAGGTGCCGATGCCAATGGAGAGCTTACTGCTGAAGTAGCTGTCGGAAAAGATGGGCTGCCGGTTTTTCGCCGCCTTCTATCGAGCGGAAAAGCCTATTGAGAATCAATCCTGAGTTAACCCAGGAATGAAGAAAGCCGGTTGCAGTCATGGGCAACCGGCTTTCGCATGCTATCATGAGCCGCGTTGTACGTCCCTTTTTTCGATTGATCAAATCGTCAAGGAGAAAGCATTGCTGTCGCTTCGCAAGAAATTACTATTTTCGATTCCTGTAGTCGTAGGGATGCTATTTTCCTTTTCAAGTTCGGATGCATCTGCTGCTGATGCACAGCCTTCGTCACTTGTTGGTGGCGTTGAGCACAAAGAAAAATTAGCTCCGGTCGAAAAGAAGTTTATGACGGGCTCAACCTGGCAAAATGATACCAGGGACGGTGCTAACAGCACCTGGATAAGAATTCCAGAATGGCTTGCCGGAACTTGGTTTACTGATGTTGAAACAGCAACTCTTCGCCAGGACTTGATTGCTAATCGCGAATCCGCTCACACTCCTTTTAACTTTAAAGTGAAGAGTCGCTTTTCCTATGGATCTCAGATGGACGGGCGTGGTGGCATCTGGCACTATCTCAAATTGCCTTACACATCGGCGACTGATTTCCCTGAGTTTGTCGAATACCACCAGGTCTCGAAGAAAGACTACACAAACCAATCCGAGCAACTCGTCTCTTTCAGAACTATGGTTGCAGCCGCGCGTGTTGAGCGCTCTTCGAAAGAAGTCGTGGAAGGATTTCAGCAAGAAAGTGTAACCACTTATGAGCCTATGGAAGAAGGCGCACTCAAATTGAAAGCTTCGACCAGACGCTATGACGCTCAAGGTAAGCCGGTCATGCAAGCTGACAATGAAGGCAAAATCAAACGCGTCGAAAAGTTTTCACCTGTTGCCAAAGATGGCAACCTGGATTTGCAAAAATCTTTAGCCGATTTTCTGCGTTTCAAAAAAATGGAATATTTGATTCCAGTAGAACTGCACGCAGAGCCTAAGAAGCTCTAAACTTGGCTTGGATTGCCGCTTCAGCGGTTTACCTGCAAATCTTCAGTCGTTACTTTACTCTTTTTTTTTACCTGACCATCAGAATACTTGATGGCAAGAATAGTGACGTTATCTGGTGCACCACCATCAAGGGTGCTCTTCAATAGTGCTTCTACGACAGCCTCTGGTGTTTCGATTTCCTTGGAAACATCAAAGATTTGGTCTTCATCTAATACTGCCGACAGACCATCTGTTGAAATGATAATCCAGTCGTTGGATGACAACTCCACGGGCGTGCGGTCGATTTCGACATTGCCTGAATGCCCGACGCAGCGCGTCAAATAATGTCTGAATGGACTATTTTTGAATTGCTCAGGCGTGAGCTG
>JACMKL010000756.1 GCA_014380105.1 Candidatus Melainabacteria bacterium | reverse complement strand
GGAAGGGCTTTCGATAACAAGTCGCGCACGCGCTTCCAATTTTTTTCAGCCTCAATCGGTCTTTGTCTCTCAAATTGTTGTGCTGCCAGAAGGTCCAGGGAAGCCGCAACTTCAGGATGGTTTTTGCCGAGCTTCCTCTCCAAAATATCTACTGATTGGACTAAGAGTGGTTCTGAAAGAGAGAGTTTGCCTTCCGTATTTCGCAATGAAGCCATATGGCGCAAAGAAACCGCGTAATCCGGATGAGACTTTCCTGGATTTCTACTTCTGATCCCCATGGCGCGCATTAAGGTGGTTTCGGACTCTTTAAGGCGTCCTTGATACATCTGCATGACGCCTAGTTCGGCGTATGCATCCGCCGCTTGTTCCGTGTCGACTCCAGATGCCTGGCAGCGCAATTTAGTAGCTTCCTCAACAATTCGGTCAGCTTCCTCATAATCTCCACGAGCGGATAGTGCCACTCCGAGGGCTCCCATTGCTTCGGCTGTTTTGTCGTGTTTTTCGCCGAACGCCACTTTTGATACTTCAACTGCTTTCCGCAAGCATTCGATTCTGTCTCTGTGATTAAGCTTGTTGTAAAGTCTACCGAGCGTCAGTAATGCGAGCGCCTTTTCTTGAGAATCATTGGGCAGGTCTTCTAACCCAAGCGCGCATTCCGCTGCCGCCTGCTGGTAACGCCCCTCTGCGTTTAAGGCATCTGCTTTCTGGATGTGCTCGCTCTTCATCATTGAATTATTGCTCCTCGTCGGGGGCTGGCGTTCCGCCATTCGTTGTGGCCACACTACTATTTGCCACATTACCAGACATTTGCCCTTGTCCGCTTGCGGTAACTTGAGTGCTAATTTTCAACCTTACGGCTGAAGGCATGTTATCGCCAAATGAAATTTTCTTTGACCCTAAATTCATTTTTGCTTCTGGCACAAAGCGATCATCAGCAAGTAGACGTGCACCAGCTATGGTGCCTTTCACTGGAGCCGGTAATGAGGACAAATTGAATTTAAGATCGCTGTCTGGTGATGGCAATTTGAGATCGACACCTGCTTTGTATAAATTACTTTGAGTATTGATCAAATTTGTCTTGATATCGTAGGTGCGCAATTCATCGAAGCCTGGCGGCGCTAATACGTTTGAATCGACATTTTTGATTGTTCCAATTTCACAGCCTGTAATTAGTGGTGCATCAGTGCGAAACCATCCCAAATTCATGGTGTTTCTCTGTAATAATCTTCTATTTTCTTCTTTTAATTCTGCGTCAATTTGATTACTCATATCCACAATAATTGCGGACCTCTCCTGACCGACTAAATTTGCACCATTGCGCGCTTCTTCCATCATTTGCCGCGAAAGCGGTTCGAGATGGTGGACATTGCGAGAAAGTTCGGCGTATGTGTTTCGTGAGCTGTAGACTAATTCACGCGAACGTTCCGTGAGAGTATTGATTCGCCCTTGTCTGTCTTCATGGTTGAGTACCTGCGCAGAAGTAAGCGCAAGTTCGTCAGCAGCATTTTTGCCCCTGCTATTAGATGAAAAGATCAACATCACAGTAATGCCAACAATTAATACAAACACCAGTATGCCGGCGAAAAGTGCCGTCATAGCAAGCATATTGCCTCGAGAATTTCTGTTGTAACTTTTCTCAGTTCTCAGTTTGCAGCACTTCCCGCATTCGGGATTCCGTAGCCGAGTTTAGTATCTCTGTAGGCCTTAAACGAACGATTGGCAGTATTAACCAGACGTGTAAGAATTTGGCTATTTGTGTCCGCCGGGTATTTGCTCCAGGTCATGGCTGCAACACCTGCAGCTAGTGGAGTGGAAAATGATGTGCCTGAAATATAGGCTGGGAAGCCATTCTTGGTAGTACATTGCACCAGCGATCCCGGTGCTGCAAACCACACTGATTTTCCAGTATTGGAAAATCTTGCCACTCTCATAGCTTCATCTGTTGCTGCCACCACTATCAAGTATGGACGCTGCGGATCTCTAATGCTTTTCTTTTCATTTCCAGATGCATTGAAAAACAATCCGCCACTTTGATAGAAGGCATCAAGAGCGATGTGCAAAGTTGGATGAAAAACAATATTGGAAAAAGAGTACGGAGGAGTTGCATTAAAGCTGCATGAGATGATGCGGATATTTTTGGTTATGCACTCACCAATTGCAGCCACAATTGAGGCGTCGTCCGAATAGCCTTCCGAATCGCTGATAATGATTGGATAAATTAGCGCGTTGTAAGCGGGTGCAGCCGTATTGGTTCCATTGTTGGAGAGTGCTGCAGCTGTGGTGGCGCATGATGTACCATGTCCGAGGCTGCCCGGGTCTGTGTCAGTATTTCCGGGACCACTACCGACGCTGGCATTAAACCCGGTCAATAACTTGCCGCCTAAATCTGAGACTGGATTTACTCCGGTATCTAAAATCGCGATAGTTTGTCCGCTGCCGGTGGCGTTGGCACACCAGCCGCTCGGCACGTTCAGCGCTGACAATTCATATTGACTGGCAAAGCGGGGGTCATTAAGCACGTCACAAGCTTGCTTCCTGGAAGTGTAATTGCGTTGTACTAATGAAAAATGTTCTTTATCTTTGGAAAGTGTACGGATAGTCTCATCGAGCTTGTCTTTCTCAGTTTTGATTACCAAAAATTCTTTGGTGCCGACTGAGATTTTTCGCTGAATAGTGCCTTTGACTTCGCTGAGCGCGTCTGTCACGTCGTCAGCGTCTGCTCTGGGGTTAGCGACCACGATAATCGTGTCGGGTCTATACCCTCCAACGCCTGGAGGTGGCGCCTTGGATGGCCCAGGCGTATTAGGCACGAAGGAATTCGGACTGCTGTCAGCTATTGATGCTGTCCAAAATCCGGAAAAGGTGAATGAGATTACAAAGGTTGAAAGTAAAGCACCAAGTACAATGCGGGAAGATGCTCCGCGCTTGCTGGTTTTTGACAACATGTTTCGCCCGCCTAGACATATTATTGGACTGTACACTCTATCTTGCCCAAGTTCGTATCATTCTCACTGAATTCAGCTTTATGTAATGATGTTTACCATCTCGTTAGCCGAAAAATTTGGTTTTTTATTTTGATTCGCAAAAACTCACTGGCGCTTAGCTTTCTCCTTTATTTGCTCCTTCTAAGTGCAAACTATCTGCCTGCATTTGCAGACGACGACGCCGAGCCCGAGAGTACGCAAATTGAGTGGACAGAGCGCTTTACCAGGATTGTCGACATTGCCACGGAGCCTCTCAACAATTACCTTAAATCTTCCAAGAACGGTTTTGATAATTTAGCCCTCGCTCGAGTTACGTCTCGAGTCGCAGCTGACGAAAAGGGGCGGGAAAAGTATCAGGTGTTCTGGTACAAAAACGGAGAGCCGGTCGGTGTCAGGGGTGTGGGGAAATTTGCCTTCGCCGCCCCGCAAAAGGTGGCCATACATATAACTCACAAAAATTTGCCCGCCACTGAGAGCGAAGTAAAGGCATCTGCCAATGCGGCCTTAAGAATGTTTCTAGACTTAAACGCAAAATCAATTTCTCCGAGAGCAATAATTGTCCCGCGCTCTTCCTTCAATTCTTTTGTTCACCGTCTCAATCAGCTCAATTTTTATTCAGCCGACGAGCCACAGCCCGACACTCCTGTGTTTACCTCGATTGTGCTCTCTGTGGAATCCGAACCTCCTGGCGTCACTCAACTTTTGTTCTATTCAGGCAGTCAGTAAGTCGAGACTGCTCACTGAGTGGGCAAAACTATCTACATGGACGCCCACAGCCCCGATCCAAATTCAAGAGAAACAATTGAGACTATCGCGGTCTCGTCAAATGACGCTGCGGAAACTCACTTATCTCAAAATTATGCACCCGGACACAATGCCCCAGGTCTCGAGCTTGGCTGTATTGTCGACAACCGCTACAAAATACTCGAGATCATTGGCGAAGGTGGGTGGGCGGATTCGTCGTACCGCGTCGCGTATGGCGTTTCGGATAG
>JACMKL010000090.1 GCA_014380105.1 Candidatus Melainabacteria bacterium | reverse complement strand
ATCTCGTTCTTACTTTTGTCGACCAATAAAGTCCAATTCACACCATCAATCGAATCATATAATTTGTACCTGTGCCTCAACCCTAGAGGCTTTCCATAGAACTTGGAACCGTCGACGGCATAGTTAATTTGGATAGCATTTACGTTGGCTACTTTACCTAAATCTATCGCAAAAAACTGCCCTGGTTTTGCATCGCTTGCGCACCAATATGTTTTTATGTTTTCGTCGACAGCAAGAGAAGGTTCTGTTTTGGCGCTTGATGCCCAAGTTTTCTTTTTATAAGAAAGCAGCATCCAGCCGCTAAAATCTTGCCCAGGCTCGTTTTTAACTTGTGCAATTTTCTGAGGATAGTCACCAAATGTAGTGTCGGTATAAAGAACGCCATCTCGATCTACTCCTGTTCTGAAAAGCCCAAGACGCCTCTCAAATTTGTATTTGACTGCAATCACCATCGTCGAAGTGTGCCATAAATTTCCATAGCGATCTTCGAAAGTACTGCCATGACCGCAACCAGGGATAAACCCGGTTGGCTTCCAGGCAAACGGATTGTGAGCCTGATATTTGAAAGGACCTAAGGGTTTGTCTGATGTGTAGACCCCATCGCCATAAGTGTTAAATTCAGAACCTGGTGCGCCATATTGTAGATAATAGCGACCATTAATTTTATTCATCCAGGCGCCTTCTACAAATGGCTCCATTTGTCCGTTCTGATTGTTTTCTCCAAACTGTTCCCAACCGTGATTTTTTGGATCTAACTTCATCAAATCAACGCGTTTACCGACTGGAGTGTAATTTTTTTTGGCGTCTAATTCCACACCATAAAGAGGGAAGACATTGCTTGAATTCCAGTATATGTAGAGTTTGCCATCATCGTCTTCGAATAGGCTGGGATCCCAGGCATGCAATCCGAAGTTTTTTGACGCTTCTTTCCATTTGCCATTTTTAGGATTTTTGCTGATATACAGTGGCAAGTCGTCTTTTTCTGTATAGCAAGGCAAAAACAATACTCCATTCTTTGTGGGCCAAGCTGCTGGAGCACAGACTTGATCGTTGGACGAATTGGGTGCAAACGAATGAGAAACAAAATGCCAGTTAGCGAGATTGTTTGACCACCAATATCCATATTGATTGGTGGAGAACAGATAGTATTTATTCTTGTATAAAATACAGGCAGGATCAGCGGTTGAGCGATGACTTTCAAAATCAGAATATGGTCTTTTGATCTCAAAACCATAATCAAGATTGAGTGGATTGCAATATGTGGTTGGTGTTTTCAAAAGTTTTGGACGGGTTTGTTTTGGCGGAACAGTCCCTAGAGCTTGAAGATTACTGCTAACAGCTAAGCAAGCGATCCAAAGACCATATGAGAGTCCGCATGAAATACCTAGTAAAGAACCAATCGAAGTGATTCTTTTGCTAATTTTCAAAAACAAAGTTTCTCCTTGACGCATCAAATCAGCCGGTTTAGCAACTTAGAATTTGGACTTGATACTTCTGTTTTGACAAAGAAGAATAGCGCACAACCCAAGCAAATACTGGAGTCTTGGCGAAATTCTTCAAGCTGTTTTTCATCACCACTGTTTCTACTGTATGATGTAGCTGAAAATTCCGAAAAACATAGATTTTTCATACCTCGATAATTTCGGAAGTCGCAAATGGCGGCGAGACCGGCTGTTGAGGCGAAAAGCGATAAAGGACCAAGTCTTGAACCTGATACTTTATCGCCAATTTCCGCCTCAACAGTCTCAATATTATTAGATAATCAGCCCACCATTGATTGGTTGATCGCGCGGCGTGCACGGACTCATGAAGTATTGCGAGCCGGAAAAATGCTGGACATTCCACCCGCGTTTCACGAGAATTACGCGCACATCAGAGAAAATCATATAGTCGATTTTTTCCGTCAGCTCGAGCGTGATGTGCGTGGACGTCTTGTTTCCACTTGACGCTTCCTTCTGATACAGAGCGACAAGTTGCGCCGAATATTCGAGGGCTTTCTGAGCGCGAGGAAGAATGATCAGATCATTCAGCACTCGTTGCAGTGACGCACTTGACCTGATGGACGCGATTTCGTGATCAGAAAAGGTGTGTGGGCGGCTGGAATATTCTGGGCTCAAGCTGTATTGCGCCGATCCGTAGCCGCTCAAATCCCAGCCTCGCGCGCGCAGAATTTCCGCAACCAAAGTTTGGAGAGAATAGTCGCGAAGCTGGGGATGATTTACATTAGCGTAGAGGCTAGTGCCGGGTTGGGACTTTATAGCGCTGATGTACTGCCGAACTAGGTCAGCTGCGACTTCTAGAGCGCTGACGCGAAGGCGATCTTCCTGTGCGACGAAGACATCTTCCAGCGTGTTCGAAGTTGGAACGAAATATTCCGAACTTTCAACAGCGGCTGCTTCCGTGCCTTCTGGAAGTTTGAGGGTCGGCGAGTAGAGGTCGAATTCCAAAGAATCGTTCGAGGCGCGAGGCTTGTTTCTACCTAGCCAAAGCAGCAAGAGGTCTGGTGTAGTCAGTGCCAACACAACGTAAGTCGCCAGCGAACCGCAGATAGCGCAGGTGAGGTTGATAACAGCGTCGGTATTGATGACGTAGAGAACGCCGATGATGACAAAGAAGCATATTGCAGCGAACGCAGAAGCACTGTGGTGAAGTTTGCCCATGATAATTCTCCTAAATGAGCATTGAGTTCTTTTGGAGAAAGGGCAGCCCAAAATGAGTACCGCCCTTTTTATTGTCGTGGGGCTCGAGAGCCAAAGTGCTAGCCGTAGTGATGTACTAGTGCTAGCGCTTCATGAATGCGTCGAACTTGTCGCTTTGTGCAAAGCCGCGCTGTAGCAATTCTGCGCGTGTTTCTTCCGGCGAACGTTCGGTCGTGAACGAGCCTTCAGATGCTTCGCCGTCGCCTTCGGGCAAGAATTTTTCGAGCAAGAAACTGAGTTCTTGATCGTACTGGCAGCCATCGCGATCAAAATACGCTTTCGGCGTGATCACATACCAGTAATAGCCCGAATCGGCTTCGTCAGAAACGTAGAAATAGAAATCCGACGCCGGAAAGACAGCGTTGTTCTGGCAGAACTCGCGCGCTTCTTCCGTATCGAACATTTCCATAATCGCTTCGCCGGCTTCCGAATCGTAGTCCACATCCCAGGGTGCAATACCCTTGATGGTGGTGGCGCTGATGGTGCCAGAAGTTTCGGTCACTGTGGCGGTGAGAGGCAGGGTGCGGTGATTGAAAACGCGCTCGATAGGCTGCCCTTTGGTGCCTTTCTTCGATATGCGTTTCCAGTTTTCAGCACCTTTGCCGTATTCGGCGGGCCAGGCAGCTGCAATTGCAAGCACGCAAGCTTCCGTTGTGATTTTTTCAGCCATGAGTTTCTCCGATTTTGATTGGTTCGAGGAGAAGAGAGGGCACTAATGCGCCATCTCTAGGTCGTCCACGCCGATGGCGCTGTGTTTCTTTTCAAATCCAATTCGTCTGTTCGCACGATTTGTTCTTACGATCCAGGTAGTCGTAAGCGCTCAGAACACGAGGTGTCTGATTGAAATCGCTTAAACGATATCGTGGAAAGAATTTTGAGGAAATTGGCAGAAGAGAAGAAAGAAGGACGTGTGGAACCTAGAATTACCTGATTTGCGCGCCAAAATTCTATAAAGACCTATTACGAAGAGGCACTTCACAAATTTCAATCAGGATATTTTCAGATGCATTGTTTTGGCAAATGTCTTATTCAGCCTGGTTTTATCGGTACGGGAAAGAACCGCATATTTAGCCGGTAGGCGAAGTCCACTTTCTGAACTTCGTCTCAACTTCGT
>JACMKL010000755.1 GCA_014380105.1 Candidatus Melainabacteria bacterium | reverse complement strand
TTCAGTTTCATCACATCACGCAAATATGTGCCCATCACCTTTGTCGACTCGGCGATAGCACCACCGGCAGTAGGTACATCAACTGCATATTTCCGGTAATCAGGCAATTTCAGATCTTTTAAAACGACACCACCGTTGGCATGAGGATTGGATCCCATACGCTGCATTCCGGTCGGCGCGAGTTCTTTCAATTCAGCTTTCAGTGCGCCTTCTTCATCAAATAACTCTTCGGGCTTATAACCGCGCATCCACTCTTCAAGCATGCGCAGATGGTCCGGTTTACTTTTCAGCTCAGACAGGGGCACCTGGTGGGCTCGGAAAGTGCCTTCAATTTTTATGCCATCTACTTCTTTTGGACCAGTCCAACCTTTCGGAGTACGCATAATGATCATAGGCCAGACCGTGTGAAGGTCAAACTCCCCATCTCTGGCTCGTTCTTGTATGCCACGGATTTTTTCCATGGCATATTCCATGGTGGCGGCCATTTGTTGATGCACCACCAGTGGTTCGTTGCCTTCAACAAATAATGGCTCATATCCCATGCCGCTGAAAAAGTCTTTCAGTTCGGAATCTTCCATACGACCAAAAATGGTCGGGTTGCTGATTTTATAGCCATTTAAATGCAAGATAGGCAGTACAGCCCCATCTCTTTTCGGATTGAGAAATTTGACGTAGTGCCAACTTGTTGCCAGTGGCCCAGTTTCAGCTTCACCATCTCCGACCACACAACAAGCAATCAAATCCGGATTATCGAAAATGGCACCAGCTGCGTGAGCAAGTGCGTAGCCCAGTTCGCCACCTTCGTGAATGGATCCAGGAGTCTCCGGCGCGACGTGACTTGGAATGCCACCAGGAAAAGAAAATTGCTTAAATAGTCGCTGCAATCCTTCCGCATTTTCACCAATCTCTGGATAAAACTCGCTATATGATCCTTCCAGATACGTATTGGCGACCAAACCTGGTCCGCCGTGTCCTGGTCCGGTGATGTAGATGACACTTAAATCCATCTTCTTAATCAGTCGATTTAGATGGACGTAAATCAGATTTAGTCCGGGAGTGGTGCCCCAATGTCCAAGCAGGCGTGGCTTGACATGGTCTATCGTGAGCGGATCTTTTAAAAGCGCATTATTCAGCAAGTATATTTGCCCTACGGATATGTAGTTTGCGGCTCGAAAATAAGCGTCCAACTTGAGCAATTCATCCTGTGACAATGGTTTCCTCTCACTCAAATGGATCTCATTGGATTTTTCAGCCAGATTTGATTGCGGAGTCATTGTTCACCTTTGGACAAGGAATACTGGGCGCATATAAAGCAGACATTCTAGCTACCAAGTTCATGGCGCAGATTAAATGGCGCCTCAATGGTTGCTTACCGAAGAGGACAGACGAAGAGTCAGCTTGTTCCTATACGTACAAATCCCAGTGACTTAACTCTTTATGTTCTTTAAAGTCATAAACATACAAATAGGATGTACGCGATTTGGGTCAATTCGAAATTCCCGGCTTTTTGACCGGACAAAAAAATTCCGAAAGCGCCGAAACCGGCAGCAAGCTTTTTGCCGATGCGGTTCTTGCCGCGCCTGTGCCAAACACCTGCAAAATCGCACCAGGCTTTGAAAGAGTTCCGACCCAGTTGCCGGGTGATCGCTTCAACCCCTCCGACTGCACTGCCTATGCATCCAATTCTGAAATCGTAAAACAGTACAAAGCTGCTAAAGACAGCGTCGTACAAATAGAAGCATCTTCAATTGTCCCTGGTCCTGGAGGAAGCACGCTTCGGACCCCTTCGACAGGCTCTGGCTTTGTAGCCACTACAGATGGACGGATTGTGACCGGCTATCACGTCGTCAAAGACAATGTTGAAAGCGGTGTCGGCATCACAATGCCGGACGGAAAAAAATATAACGCCGTAGTCGAAAAGCTCGACCCGAAATCAGAACTAGCTGTACTACGAATTTTGAGAGCGCCGGGCGAAACATTCAAACCGCTTGCTATGGCTGAATCGAGCGACTTAAAACCAGGCGATCGCGTCTCAGCACTTGGCTATCCGAAAGGTGTTCATGACCTGTTTCTGTCAGTGGGCGGGCGTTGGCAGTCACCGACCAGTAGTGAAACTCCAACTCAATTTGCCCAGAACAAAATGTTCTTCACCAATGATGGTGCGGGTTTCGCCCCTGGTGGCTATCGCGGCAAACTGACTCTTCAGGCTTTAATGTATGACGGCAATGGCAGACAGCGCATCGATGGAGGCTTGCTTCCCGGAGAAGACCCGAACAGACCTGTAATTTCGACAGACCTGAAAGTCGAATCGGGCAATTCAGGCGGTCCGTTACTTGACCGCAATTGGAAAGCAATTGGTGTGATTGGTCTGACCGACACTCGAAATAGCCAGGCCGGCTCAACTCCAATTGAAGACGTACGCCGAATGCTTACTGAAGCAAAAGTCTACGAGATTCCCAATAACGCCGTAATCAGCTCTCGCCCGAATGCCAATCAGAATGGCTTTGACTTCTTGCGTCCACCGGAAAGGTTCGCCCCTTCAAGCCTGCAAAACAAATTCGATGCAAATCCACCGGCAACTGGTGTTTTGAAATCGCGCCTGATGGAAAGGCTAACACCGAAGCGCTAGCCTTTCAAAAGTCCCGATGATGTTTAAACGCGTTTGCGATTTTGATTGATTAGTTGTTGAGCGCGCCGACGGTGTTAGTGGAATTCGAAGCCTGGATGGTTCCATGAACAGACGCCTGGACCATAGTCGTGTCTTTCAAGTGGTTTTTCAACCAGCCATCAATAACATTCAATGTGTCGTCTTGCAAATAGGCAGTTTCGAGAAGCAGGTGTCCACGGTTGGCAAACCATTTGACTGTGCGGTCTTCCGTGCGCAGATGTTTCACCAGGCTAACCACTGCATTGCAATTGAGCATGCGGTCTTTGTCGCCCTGAATAATGAGTACCGGCATGGATTTAGGGATTTTTTCCGCATAGCTCAAAGATGGTCTGAGGGTGTGGATGGTTTTAAGCAAATCCCAGGGGGTCAGCTTCTTTCTGACCAGACGATCGTTAACTGCTTCATCAATTATGCGTGGGTCTTCCGAAGCAAACAACTTCATATAAGGAATGAGGTTGATTTGGCGGAAGGGGTTATTGGCAATCAGGCAGACATCTCTATAAACGCGCGGCACTAAATTAAGGCGGCGTTTAATGGCTGGGCTCGAAAGGACAATCCCCTCAATCACTTTAGGACGTTGTCCGGCCGTGTACATGACCATATCGGCGCCCAGGCTCTCACCAACCATATAAAGAGGCAGGTTGGGATAGGTATCTTTGACAGAATCTACGAGTGACACGAGGTCACGACGTGTTTTTTGATAGCAAACGCCGGCGCCACAGTCCTCACATTTGCTCTGTTGGTGATTCAGTTTGGTCCAACGACCGTATCCGTGCAAATCGGGTGCCAGGACGATATAGCCCTGGTCAGCCAGGTGTCTGGCGAGCGAATCATACACAGCTCCGTGCATGGTCAAGCCATGAACAAGAACGGCAACAGCTTTAGGCTCTTCGGTCGTGCTCTTCCACTCATAGACTGGAAGTCCGACATGATGGACAAGATTTGCATCATCTTCACGAGTAACTTGCGCAAGAGTCGGCACAGAAGCCGATGCGCAAAGAATCAGACTCAAGAGAGAAAATCTCAAAAACTTGCCAGAAAGAATCGCCAGCAGAGAAGCACTCTGCTTACGCATACTTATAGACATACGGTCCCCCTGCCCCCCTCAAACGAAGGAGGCTAATAAAATCAGCCTTTGCTATTTGCAGTCTGCCATCAACTGCTCTTACTTAACTTTTGCCTCTGACGAGGGAGTTCAAAACGATATCAAGTGCGAAAAGTTCCCTTTTTTGCATGAAATCTTTTTCTCTGGTGTCGAATTGTTTGTTATAAGCCCATACGGGTTTAGGTTCGAGGCTCAAGGGTTGTAAGATCCAGGTGTTTTGCGCCAGAAATTTTGGCGCCGGGTGCCGATCAAGCGGAAGAGAAAAATGCAGGGAAAACGCACAGATATAAAAAAGATATTGGTTTTAGGGGCCGGACCGATCACGATCGGGCAAGCCTGTGAATTCGATTATTCGGGCACCCAAGCCTGCAAGGCGCTCAGAGAGGAAGGTTACGAAGTTGTACTAATCAACTCTAACCCGGCGTCCATCATGACCGACCCGGAAGTGGCCGACAGTACTTATATAGAACCGGTCACAAAAGAAACGGCTATGGCGGTAATCCTTGTAGAGAAGCCACAGGCGCTGCTTCCTACGATGGGTGGACAGACCGCCCTCAACGTCGCGGTGGAATTAGCCGAGTCAGGCTTTCTCAAAGAACACAATGTGGAATTGATCGGAGCCAAGCTTGAAGCAATTCAGATGGCTGAAGACAGAGAGCTTTTCAAAAATAAGATGCACGAAATTGGACTGTTCGTTCCAAAATCAGGCATCGCGCGCAATTTGTCCGACATTGATCGCTTCGCTCAAGAGCTCGGCTATCCGATCATCATTCGTCCGGCATTTACACTTGGTGGTGCGGGCGGTGGCATAGCCTACAACCAGGAAGAATTGCATGATATTGCACTCGGTGGGCTCAATGCCAGTCCGGTAAGCGAAATTTTGATGGAAGAAAGCGTGCTCGGCTGGAAAGAATTCGAGCTGGAAGTGATGCGAGATTGTCTGGACAACGTCGTCATCATTTGCGGAATTGAAAACTTTGACGCGATGGGTGTTCACACGGGTGACTCAATCACAGTTGCCCCCATTCAGACATTGAGCGACAAAGAATATCAGGCTCTCCGAGACGCCGCTATCAAAATCATTCGCGCCATTGGGGTCGAAACCGGTGGTTCAAACATTCAGTTTGGAATAAACCAAGATGACGGGCGAATTGTTGTTATCGAAATGAACCCGCGCGTATCCCGCTCTTCAGCTCTCGCCAGTAAAGCAACCGGTTATCCAATTGCCAAAATTGCCGCAAAACTTGCTGTCGGCCTGACACTAGACGAAATTTCCAACGACATTACCGGCACCACACCGGCTTCATTTGAGCCAGTTTTGGATTATGTGGTGGCAAAAATCCCACGCTTTAATTTTGAGAAATTCCGTGGTGCCGATACCACACTGACCACCCAAATGAAATCGGTTGGCGAGGTGATGGCAGTCGGACGGACATTCCAGGAAGCAATTCAGAAGGCGCTGCGCGGATTAGAACTTGGTCTGTCCGGATTTTCAGCCGTGCCGCAAAGAATGAAAGCGGATTTTTGGGAATGGCGCAGAAGACTTTCAGTGCCAAGTCCGCACCGCATCACCGACATCATCGGAGCCCTGGAAGCCGGCATTTCACCTGACGAAATTGTCGACCTGACTTCATGTGACCCATGGTTTATCGACAATCTAGTCGAACTCTATTACGAAGCGAAAGAGCTACGCGAAAAAAATCTCTCGATAGAGCAGATTGACGCGGAAGAACTTTTCAGATTGAAACGCAAAGGATTTAGCGACCTCCAATTAGCTGAAATGACTAAGTCGCAAGAAGATGATGTCTATGCGTATAGAAAGAAACTAAATGTGGTGCCAGCTTACAAAACAATTGATACTTGTGCTGCCGAATTCCAAGCAACCACGCCGTACTTATATTCGACTTATGAAAAAGAGTCGGAAGTGCCACCAACAGACAAGCAAAGAATTATGATTCTTGGTGGCGGACCGAACCGTATTGGTCAAGGTATCGAGTTCGACTATTGCTGCGTACACGCCACTATGGCGCTTCGTGAGATGGGCTATGAAGCAGTCATGGTCAATTCCAATCCGGAAACGGTCTCGACCGACTACGACGTTTCAGACCGCCTCTATTTCGAACCAGTCACGCTTGAAGATGTAACTAGTATTGGTGACGTAGAACAACCAATCGGAATCATTGTGCAACTGGGCGGACAAACACCTCTCAAAATTGCTAAAGGATTGGAAGCGCGCGGCTTTAAAATTCTTGGCACGTCAGTTGAGTCAATTGATATCGCCGAAGACCGCGAGCGTTTTGGCGATTTGATCAAGCAGCTCAAACTGCGCCAACCAAAAGGTGCAATTGCGAAGTCTCCAGAAGAAGCTTACACAATGGCTCGCCAGGTGGGTTTCCCCGTGCTCGTTCGTCCAAGTTATGTGCTCGGTGGACGCGGCATGCAAATCATTTATAGCGAAGAAGAATTAGCAAAATGGATAGCTTCATTCCAAGTTTCTCCTAAAACACCGGTTTTGATCGATGAGTTTTTGGAAAATGCCATTGAAATTGACGTGGATGCAATTTCAGACGGTCGTGCCACCATTGTGGCAGGCATCATGGAACACGTCGAAGAAGCTGGTATTCACTCAGGTGACAGCACCTGTGTCCTGCCGACTCAAACAATTTCACTCAAAATCGTCGAAGAGATCCGCAAAATTACAAACGATCTCGCCAGAGAACTAAAAGTAATTGGTTTGATGAATATTCAGTTTGCTGTACGCGACGACGAATTATATATTTTGGAAGTCAATCCAAGAGCTAGTCGCACTGTGCCTTTCGTCTCGAAAGCAACTGGCGTGCCATGGGCAAAGTTAGCAGCTGCAGTTATGGTTGGAAAGAGTCTTTCTGAGTTGGGAATTTCGCCACGACTTTTGCCACCACATGTTTCAGTTAAATCAGTTGTAATTCCATTTAAGCGCTTTCCTGGCGCAGAAATTTCACTAGGACCGGAGATGCGCTCCACT
>JACMKL010000754.1 GCA_014380105.1 Candidatus Melainabacteria bacterium | reverse complement strand
TGGCCTGTTTTGCATGTATGTGCTGCTCTTCTTAACCGGCGTCTTCGGTCTATTCATCTGCCTCGACACAAAATTCGAAGTCACGCCGACAGCGCTCATTTTGCCCTGGCGCTTCATTTTCAATCTAGGACTATTGCGTGTTCAGCCGTGGCGGTCACTTCAGTCGGTTGAATTTAAAGGCGAAGAATTGAAACTTCGTTTCTTAACTGGCTCTGCGCAATTTAAGACTGCAGGTTTAAACAACACTGACCTGAAAGATTTTGTGGTTGCGGTTCGCTCGAACGCTCCAGAAGCACGCTGCGTATTTGATACCAAAGCAATCGAAGCTGGTATTCCGGGGATGCAGACTAGCCCAGGTAAGGACGGGCAATTCACAGCGATTTGGGAGCGTGATTTAGCAAGCCGCTTTGGCAGCACGGCGTTCGTGCCATTGGAAGCGAAAGCTCAACTAAAAAATGGCGCTCTGACTGTAATTGGCCAGGTCTCTTTTGGTGGCTTATCAGCAGTCTATTTGTGCAAAGACAATCTCGGCGACAGCGTCATCTTAAAAGAAGCTGTGGTGCCCTTAAACTCTGATTCGGCAATGAAAGAGAAAGCAATTGAAATGTTTAAGCGCGAGGCAAAAATTTTACAGGGTTTAGACCACCCTAATATCGCTCGCGTACTCGATCACTTTGTAGAAAACGACCGCCACTATCTCCAGATTGAGCAAGTGAATGGTCTAGATTTGAGAGCCTATGTAAAAGAACATGGCGCGCAAGGTGAGCGTCTGATCATGCGTTGGGCGTTAGAGATGTCCGGAATTCTCGCATACCTGCATCAGCAAGATCCGCCAATCATTCACCGTGATGTCACTCCGGACAATATAGTCCTTGACCGCATGGGCAGTATAAAATTAATTGATTTCGGAGCAGCCAACGAACTGGTAGGAACAGCCACGGGCACTCTAGTGGGCAAGCAATCATATATTCCACCGGAGCAGTTTAGAGGAAAAGCGAACACGCAAAGTGACATATATTCTCTTGGTTGTACTTTGTATTACCTTGCCACCGGAAGCGACCCAGAGCCACTTTCACAATCGTCTTTGCCTGAAGGCGTCAGAGAAAAGATGCCCGAATTAAATGCTCTCATTGAGAAATGTACAGCGATGGAGATAGAAGACAGAATTGGCACAATGACAGAAGTCTCCGAAATCGCATTGCATTATATGACGCTTCCACAAACTCTAGTTTTACCTAAAAATGCGGGCGAAAAAATCTCGTCAGAGCAGTCTGGAATCAGGTTATGACCGAGTTTAAATTTAACGATGGCGATGCCCTTCAGAAGCCACTTTTAAAGGAAGCGGCGCCAGAAATCACTGTCACAGAATTAGAGTCAAAGCCGCGAATTTTGCCGGTTAGACGACCAGATCAAACTGCCGCCGATTATAAACGCGAATTATTGTCTGAAGAAGAACGAAATGGTGCGGACTGGAAAGTACGCTCTGTTGACTCATATAGACGTGCTGCCGGCAACAATTTCGATAAAGAAGTTCTTGAAAAATCAGAAGAAAATTGGGAAGGTATCAATAATTTCTTTGCATTTTTTCAAAGTGGAATTCTCGCGTTCTTAATTGGAGGCGTGGCAGTGATGCTGCTGGTATTTACGTTTAGCACCATTACTTTGGTAAATCCCAACGCGATAATGGAATCTCCTCAAGTATCTCATTTACTGAATTTTAAAAATCTCAATAATATGGAGCAGGTTTTGACCTGGATGCCGTTTGTGTTTTTGGGATGCGCAGCAACCACTGCAATAGCCACCTATGTTGCAAGACAAGCGCGTTCAAGAGAAATTGATTGGACAGACAGCCACTTGATGCTCGAATATTCTGGTCCGATCACACTCGCGCTGAAATGGACAGCAATTAAATCAATCGACCAAGTATGGCAATTCGATATTTTTCATGGGAAACAGCCGGTATTTTTGATCAAGACTTACGAAGAGAATGTTTTTAAGCTCAAAGAATCAGACATAACAGCAAAGCATAATGTCGGCACTTTTTTCAGTCTGGTCAAAGCAAATGCTCCTGATGTGCAGTTCAATGTTGACAGTAAGTTTGCATCAAATCAGTCATACACAGAACTCTGGCTGAAATATTTCTCCAAACCGACCGACCGCGAACGAAGTGGGCTTCTCGAAGAAGAGATTTTGGTTGCCGACGGAATGTACAGAATTATGGGCACTGTCGGCGGTGGCGGACAAGGAACCGCCTATTTAGCGGTCGTTGAAAATAATGTCATTCCTCTATCGAAAACACCGATTGACGAATTTGAGACTGACAGCAATAAAGACGTCCGCGAAATCGACGTGCTGGAAGACAAAAAGGGCGGCGATCCGGTCCGCGAGATTCAGCGGAAGGATCTGAAAGAGCTCATCACCAAGGGCCTGTCCCGGGCCGAGCGGCTGATCATCATTTTGTACTACTTTGAAGAGATGAC
>JACMKL010000753.1 GCA_014380105.1 Candidatus Melainabacteria bacterium | reverse complement strand
TTCTCGGAAAGTTGGTCGCAAGAAAGAGTTTAACGTCAAAAGCTTATTTTGTGCCGCGTCAAGAGGTTATTCTCAACTTTGCAAAAGCCGCAAGATAGCTCGCAAGCAGGGACAATCGAGCGTGTGAATTCAAGATTTTAGTTTGGGTGGAAATATGTCGGATTCGGATAAGCAACTCGCACACAGCTTTTTTCGTGAGAAAAACACAAATTTCCCATCTAAGCCTAAGGTAATTGAGGATCTAGATATTTTCGAGATGCCAGACGGATTAGGGATGCAATTTCGAGGATTGAGTAATCCTGTCGTAATGAAGGGCTTGCTAGTAGATTCGCTTCTACCGCTGCTATTGCCGCTATTAGACGGAACTCGCGACCTCTCTGCAATCACAAAATCTTTGCCTGTAAACACTGACTTCGACGATGTCGCTGCATTGTTAATGAACCTGTTTATACGCGGCATAATTGTTGATGAAGAAACGAATGATTCTAAAGTCGATAATTTTGCGACCCTAGCTAACCAGCGCCAGCGCTTGTTTTGGAGTCGTCGGCTTGGGGTTACTCGACTAAACCGCACGAGTTTAGAGGTCGATACTAAAATTAAGACAGCCAAGATTTTGCTGATTGCCGAAGGTTTGCTTGGTGCTAAAGTTTTTGACCTTCTTGCTATTTGCGGCTTCCAAAATATCGAGCTTATCACCGTAAACAATGATCCGGAATTAGATCGTCTATATGCCGAAATTGGAGTTTCACCCCAAAATTTTTCCGATCAAATAGAAGTCTTAAAGGCAGCGGTGCTCAAGAAAATCGATGGTCAGCATTTCGTGATTGCTGCTGTGCGAAATTGTTCTAATGACTTGGTTGAAACTATCAATGAGCTTTGCATAAATCATTCAATCGAGTGGCTTAGAGTGCAAGATAATGGCAGTGGAATAGAATGCGGACCTTACGTAAATCCTCACCATTCGCCATGTTTCGCCTGCATGCTCACACGGCAAATCAGCGTCAACGATAATGCTGTGGAAGAAGAACTCTATCAACAAAAATTATCTGTTGGGCAAAATGTATCTGTTTTGAAAGGAGAGTCAATCTCACTTATTTGCACTGCTGCCAGTTATGCAATTCAAGACGTAGAGCGAATCCTAACAGGTTTGGAAACTCCTTTTTTGGGCGGACGTGTTGTGAAATTCAGCTCAGATGGCAACATAGAATCTTCAAATTTCCTCCGAGTTCCAGGTTGCGAAATTTGCTCGCGGGCAAGTACGCTCGTCAGGTTTGGGGGCGAAAATGGCATCTCTGCAAATTAGAAAAAAACTGGGCAAACTCGCATCTGTTCTGGATCTTGTTGATGACCGGTTCGGTCCATTGAAGTCTTTAATCGGAATTCGGCAAACTGGCGCAGAACCGGGCTGGTGGATCTATCATAGTTCGATCACCAGACCACTCGGCATGCATTATGCCAATTTCGACGTTGATTCTTGGGGCTCGGCAATTGAGCAGAATGTAGCTCTATTCCGGTGTCTTGGAGAGGCTCTCGAGCGTTATTGTGCATTTGCTGACCTGGATTCGTCAAAGGCAAAACTTTTGCCTGCAAGCGCTTCAAATTTTATAGACCGTTTACCTCGTTGTTCTGCTGACGAGAATTGCCCTCAGACATACAAGAAAATTGATCCGACGTGGCAAATTACACAAGTTATCGTGACTGAATTAGTGGAGAAAAAGGAACATTGGTTGCCTGCCGCCTATATTCATTTGCAATTTCACGCACAACATGGAGAAGCTTCAATTACTCGTGGACATTCCACTGGTACAGCTTTCCACGAAACTCTCGAAGCCGCAATTTGGTCAGGTATAACAGAGATTGCAGAGCGTGATGCGATTGCCCTCTTCTGGTTAAACCAATATCCAGCGAAAGAAATATCTGTTGATATTAATTCTTGTCCGTTTGAGCTTTCAGACAGATTGGTGCGATTGCACAACTCCGACTTGCAGGTGCGCTTCTTTGATATTAGTACTGATTTCAGAATTCCAACAGTTTTCACTGTCGTGAAAAGTAAAAGATATCCTTATCGAACTGTCGCAGCAGCATGCGGTGACGATATCGTCCGTACTTTGTCCAAATCTTTGGATGAAGTGATGCTGATACGTTGTGCTCAGTTAGCTGGCGAAAGTTTAGTCAATGTTCCTAGTTTCAACGAATTTGAATGGGTGCATGAGTTGCGACAACATAGTGACCTGTATGCAGTTTGGGAAGAGACACCAGCCTTTGACTTTTTTATGAACGCTGATACTGAAAAGATTTCGCTGAATGAATTTGCGGGAGGCGATTGGTGGATATCACCAACAACTTTTGCGTCTTTGGATGAGATGGCAAAAAAATTGCGTGATGAACTTGGTTTGACTATTCTCTATTCGGATTTGACCCTGGACGACGTTCGCCAATTTGGTCACTGCGTGAAAGTCGTTATCCCAGAGCTGCAACCTATATCCGTAGCCGAATCGGCAAAATGGCTGGATACTAAAAGGATCAAAGAGCATGCTGCCAGACACGGATTGATAGTCAATTCGAATCCTTATCCGCACCCATTTCCATAGGCATTTTTATGCGTATTACAAGATTTCCACCAATTGAAAATGAGGCGCACGAATACCATTTGCGCAGTAACAATTCGCCCTGGTTACTTAAAACACCTGCTCTGAAATCAGTAAATTACCAACCACACATTATTGAACTTTCAAATGAAGGACCGAGGAAAATCGAGACTGCCATTGAAGATGGAGTAGTGCAATTAAGTCGAGATCTGGCGCCACTTACAATCACTCTAGAAGACGCGATCATGCAGCGAACTAGTTCTAGAATGTTCTCTAGATCTCCAATTTTATTTGAGAAATTCTCAAAACTCTTAGCTCTATCAAACGGTCTGAGAGAATCGGTAAATACGAAAATCAAGGGCGGACGAAATTCTCCGAGCGCAGGCGGACTCGGTTCTTGCGAAATTTACATATTGGTATTCAATGTCGAAGACATTAAACCTGGGCTATACCATTATGATGTAATCGAGCACGCGCTTAAGCCGCTTAAATTGGGAAACTTTAAGCGTTGGACCGAAAAGATGGTTTTAATTCAAACAGAATTGACTGAGAGCGGATGCCTGATATTCCTTGCCAGTAATCAAAATCGCTTGTTGCAAAAGTATGGCAGCAGAGGCTACAGGCTCGGGTTGCTTGATGCAGGGCATGTTTCGCAAAACATTTATTTAATTGCATCGGCACTAAATCTGGCCGTTACTGCAACGGGCGGATTTATTGATGACACTCTAAACACCGCGCTACGCCTTGATGGTCTCAAAGATTGCGTTGTTCTTGTGTTGGCTGTCGGCGAAAACCAATAAGCGATTTAGTTTTTGGGAGTAATCAATTTTTTCAGTTTTTCTGTTGCCATTTGAAAATGAAACTTGGTTCTCTCACGTTTGCTGACCTGCTCCAGCCGTTGTTTGTTTGCCTTAATAACCCGTTGTATCTGGGTTTTGAAGGGTAAGACCATCGAATACATTTTTGACATATTTTCTAAGTGCAGTAAATGCACTTCGTCAAGTTCGTCCATATTATCGAATAATTCTTTGTTGAGCGCATGTGGAAATGACTCAGGCAATGGACATTTAAAAATTGTCGCAGTGAGCATTGTAATTACACATTTTCCGCAGCGTCCGCAATTCTTATCTTTCTCTTCCGCTGAGTAGCACACCCGCATTCTGTCATAACCAAATTTCCACTCTTTGAGTGGTATCAGTTTGAAACCTCTGCCCCACACAGCCCCATCATGAAAAATCGAAAACGACCGGCTGGACATGAAGTGATCGCTGACCGGATTGCTTCCCCACGCTAAACCAGATTCTGGATAAGTGTAAGTTGCAGGAATGATGCCTTCGGAAAAGTGTTTTTGGAAAAAGCTCAAGCTAGATGCAATGCCTGCGCCATGTGTGTAATTCCAGTCAGGATTTAACTCTTTGTGATTAGTTTCTATGCCGAATAATTTGATTTTGAAAAAATCAAGGGTTTCTTGATTTGTAGCGAAAGCGCGGTTGTATGCTTCTTTGTCGCTCAACGGTATGTCAAAGCCGTGTACAAATAATGCGGCTTCAATTTTTCTTTTCATCTGTCCGCAAACTCCGCTTGCGTGTCGATAAATTGAATAGGTGCTGTCTATTCCGCCTGTAAACGCACATATGGAACGATCTTCGGAGATTGCAGGATTTTCGTTCTGGCTATCGCATTGAAATTCAATGCGTCCATATTTTTGAGGTAAGACAGAATACCAGTAGTTTTGAAATTCGAGCAGGTTGCGAATCAGTGATGGAGACATATTTCCATGGACAATTACATTTGCA
>JACMKL010000752.1 GCA_014380105.1 Candidatus Melainabacteria bacterium | reverse complement strand
TCTCAGGTGAAACAGTTAGTCGTCGTAAGCTTTTCAAGCCAGAGATGCTTGATTCTTAGCGTTCGAAAAAATCAATTGCTGCTTAGTGACTGATTTTGAGCCAATATTAAAATGTGGACTTGAACAATCTCACTTCCGAACAATAAAACCTTAAAGCAATACACCAGCAAAAACGCCGAAGACGGACTGCCAGCCACAAAACATAATCAGTCAGCGGTTCAGTTTTCGCGAATTTAATCAGTCAATGCTTGAAATTTTGTAGGAATTTAAAGCATTGACTGATTATGTTTTCATACCTACAAAGCATTTACAGCGTTTTTGCATTATTGTGGTGCCTCAAAAACTCAAAAAACTCGACAGACAATCAAGCCCATTTAAGGTGAGCTTGGGTTTTATTACGTTTGTACACCATATTTGGTATCAACTAAAGTTGACGTTCCATTTTAAAATTGACAAAATTCTGTCCGCGCACAGTCACCATTTGTTTGGCAACAATCACAAAACCATGATTTTCAAAGAATGGTCGCGCCGTTATGCTCGACTCCGTTCGTACACTTTTAAGTTTTTGCGCTGAAGCAGCTTCCATGACAGCCTGCAATAGGGCGCGAGCAATACCATTGCGTTGGTGGTCGCTGTGAACATATAGCATGTCAATATTGCCGTTCGCTTCCAAATCGATGAAGCCGACTAATTTGACGCCCACTTTCGCCACCCAGGTCAGACGACTGGCGCGGCGTGCCGACCATTCCTGCAGGTCAATGTGCTCAGGAGCCCAAGCCAATACTTGCTGCTGCGTGTAGTCGCGACTGGCAATTTGCCTGACGGAACCTCTAAACAGCTCAATTAATGACTCCGCATCAGCAGGGTCATATGCTCTGATAAAGACTTTTTGACGAAAACTGTTGCTCATGGCTTCCTGGTCAATGTTTAAACACAACAATTATGCACATGATTTTGGGCGTTTCGCCTAAAAAGGGAACTTGTTGCGTCATACATATAGTCTCACTCCCATGCCCATTTTGATTCCTTCAAATTTGGCGATTTAACAGCGACCACAGGCTATGATGATCTAATGCGCTTTAATATTCGATTGAAAAAGACGAGAGTTTGGGCTCAAGCACTGCGACACAGCAGCTCTAACGGCCGCAAACAGGTATGTGCCCTGGGCGCTCTGCTGTTAATTTTGCTGGACTCAGCCGCACCCCCCGCTCTGGCGATGACAGAGCTGCAAAAACATTGGGAATTTAACGAGCGAAAGGGCGTCGAAGCACTGGATTCCAACCTTTACGGTTTAGCCGAGCCATTTTTAAAAGAGGCCGCGCAGCAAGCTGAGATGTTTGGAGCCGATGACCCTCGACTGGCAAAGAGTTTGGGCGAACTTGGACGACTTTATACAATCAGACGCCGCTATGCAGAGGCAGAATACGCGCTCGAGCAAGAGCTGCACTACAAAGAAGTGGCTCTTGGACGCACTAGCGGCAAATTAATTCCGGCAATGGGCTCGCTGGTGCGATTTTATATGACTTGCGGCACGCTCAGCAAAGCAGAACCGTTAACGGATGACATCATCTCCTTCGTTGAAGGCAAAATCAAAGAAGAAAGCGCCGAGCGGAAAGAAGCGATGGGTTTGAAGGGCGGACCATTGATTGGTTGGGCAGGTAGCGCCGCGCCATCAATGCACACACCACTCGTGGAATGGGCTGTCACCTGCGACGACCTGGGCGGACTCTATCTGTCCAAAAGAAAATTCGACATGGCAGAAAGACTCTTCAAAGCCGCTCTCGACATTAAAGCAACGGTGATGGGCAAACAGCACATGTCACTCGCTAATTCCTACGAAAGTCTGGCCGGACTCGCACTTGCAAAAGGCGAAACAAAAGACGCCGAATCGTACTACAAAGAAGCACTTCAGATCACCACAAATATTCTCGGCATCGACGATCCAAAATGCTATTCGAGCATCGAAAAATTAGCGAGATGCTACATACTAGAGAAAAAATACGGAGAGGCAGAAGCACTCTACAAGCAGATTATCAATGCCTGGCGCTTAGAGCCTAATGGTGCAGGAAGCGAAGCGCGAGCACTCTATGCGCTCGGCAGTTTGTATTGCACAGAAGGAAAATATGGTGCCGCTTCCGGAACATTAGGTCGTGCCCTACGCCTAAGCCAGAAGGCCAGCGGGCCATACTCAATAGTACTTGTGCCATACATGCAAAAATACGCTTACGCGTTGTATTACACCGGCCAACGTGGCGCTTCCGACGGAATGAAAGCACGCGCCAATTATATTGCGGGTGATTTCAAATTCGCCTCTGACACGCCGGTTGTAAAAGCACCAACAAAGTCACTTCAGGCTGGTGGAGAAACGAAAAGCATGACGAATGCAGCCGATAGTGCGGTTGTGGACAAGAGCACCGGGGTCTCCGACAAAGACGGAAACGTTGTAACTTCAACGAAAATCGCTGATGCCAAAGGTGCACCTACTACAGATGCGTCGGCTGCGAAAAAAACAGCTGCCACCGCAAGTAGTGCGAAGAAAAAATCAGTTGCGGGTCAAGCCAAGCAGACTGTCTCAAGCAAGCATTAGTGGAACTTGCAGAATGAAAGCGTACGACATGGTCTGCACTCTCATTACTTCGTACATTGAGGACAAGCAATTTGCCCTTATACAGCCACTCTTAGATGACAATCTAAAAATTCTTAACAATGCAGAAGCGGCTACAGAGATTTCAAAATTTTTTGAAATCCTTCTAAAAGAGCGGGAGGTGGCAGAGGCATTCAGCGTGGCTTCCTTTTGTCTCCCTTATTTTTTATGGGCGCCGGAAAATAAGCAGCCCGCCCCCAAGGTCAGACAACCAGCTGCTCTAAAGCAACTAGTCGGCAGCAAATTTGATTCGGACCTTTATCAATCCGCTGATGAACAAGTCAACAAATGGCTCAAGTCATGCTCTCAGAATGGGGCGGCTGAACTTAAACAGCAGCTATTTGATTTATGCATTGCTACTGCAATTAAACATGGAAAGTTTCATTCACCATATTTTAAAAGCCTGATGGACATTGGCAGTAATCACGGTTTACGAATTCAGTTCTTAAATGTCGTCGAAGGACAAGAGATTTTGCAGATCGAAGATGGCTCCTCTCACGCGTGAGCCACCAGATTTCATCTTTTATAGACTAAAAACGTCACACCTTGAAAAGAGAATTGCGGTATCTTTTCATTTCGATGAACGGCATTTAATAGATGAGATTCAATCTCAATAACAGGAGCAGGTATGCCTGAGGATACTGAAGATCAAAGAAGTGAGCAGCCTGAAAAGGCCAGTTCTTCCGGGAAAGTGACACGACGCTCTTTCCTTTCCCACCTCGGCGCAGCAAGTCTGGCAGCGGCGGTCACAAATCCACTCGGAGCCAAAGCAGAAGAGATGGCAGCTGAAGAGAAATTGATTGAGTCTGCGACTAAAGTTCCAGGAGCAATTCCTGTAACGCTGATGATAAACAAGAAAAAACACTCTCTTAAACTTGATCCTCGTACAACTCTTTTGGATTGCATTCACGAAAATCTTGGCATTACAGGCACAAAGAAAGGATGCGATCACGGTCAATGTGGTGCATGCACAGTGCATATAAACGGACGCCGAGTTAATTCATGCCTCACACTCGCCGTTATGCATGATGGTGACGAAATCACCACAATCGAAGGACTTGGACAACCTGACAATATGCATCCGCTGCAGTCTGCATTTGTGGAATGTGACGCCTATCAATGTGGATATTGCACATCAGGTCAGATTATGTCTGCCGCTGCACTTCTCAACGAGCCATGCGGGCATAAAGATGACGACGTGCGCGAAGCGATGAGCGGCAACATCTGCAGGTGTGGTGCTTATCCAAATATCATTGCCGCTATTCAATCAGTACGAGGCAAGGCCTGAGAAAATGAAAGAATTTATTTTTACAAAAACAGACGACATCTCAGCAGCAATAAAAGATTCATCTATGAGTGATACCGCTCAACAAGGCGCGAAAATTCGCTTCGTTGCAGGCGGCACGACGCTGCTGGATTTAATGAAACTGAATGTCGAATCACCAGATACTCTAATTGATATAAATCGCTTACCGCTCGATAAAATCGAACCTACACGAGATGGCGGATTGAAAATTGGTGCCTTAGTTCGCAATTCTGACCTTGCACAGCATCCATTTGTCAAAACGAATTTCCAAGTTCTGTCTGAAGCTCTATTGTCCGGAGCCTCCGCACAGCTTCGCAACATGGCTACAACAGGCGGAAATCTCTTACAACGCACTCGCTGTCTGTATTTTCGCGACACCGTCTTTCCTTGCAACAAGCGTCAACCAGGAAGTGGCTGCGCTGCTATTGATGGTGAAAATA
>JACMKL010000751.1 GCA_014380105.1 Candidatus Melainabacteria bacterium | reverse complement strand
CGAGATCCTCGGGCCGGAGAAGGGTGTTCCGATCATCGAGCCACGGGCGAAGTAAGGATCAGCCGCGTCGTGACCTTTGTGATTAAAGGCTAAGTAGGCACCATCAGTGGTGACTGCTTGACCTGTCGTTGCAAGTGTCTCAGTCGCGATTGAACATGGCCAAAACGCAGACGGTGACTGGCACTAAAATGCCGTCGCCGTCTGCGTCCGGCTTTGTTGTCCCTTGCTTGCTCTCGCCTCACCCAAAGCACATTCATCGACGAGTGCGCATGTGGCTAAAGACTATGTATCAACCGCAAGGCAGCGTGCTGAGCGGTTCTCTTAACGTGCTTTCCATAAGCGCACAAAGTCATGAGGAGAAAATCCTATGGTGAAGAAATCAACTTTGGAGGCGATCAACGAAGCACTTCGTATGGTGGCCTCCACACCGATTCCGACGAAGTGGCGCACTACGCAGCCATATCCGGGCGGAGGCGCGCGCAAGAGTCGAGCTCGTGGTTCTTCAGGTTTCGACCTGGCTACCCGGCTGGAATATGAACCGGGCGACAACGTCCGCGACATTGACTGGCCTGCTACCGCTCAAACCGGTGGTCAGACCCTGCTCGTCTCGCTCAAATACGAGCCGCGCGACCTCAAAATCTACATCCTGGCCGACGTTCAGCCGACCATGGATTTCGGTACGTTCCGCACCACCAAGCGCATGCTGGCTGTAGAGCTGGCTGCGTCCGTGATGAAGTCGGCAACGAAGACCGAAGACAAAGTCGCTTTCATGGCGTTCTCCGCCGAACGCGTGGAAGCTCTGGTGACACCCCGTTCACCACAGAAGGTAATGATGCCATCCTTGGTCGCCATGATCGAGGGAGCGGACATTCGCCGCTGGGGCAATGAGAAAAACGCCGAGTCCGGCATTCAGCGGGCTCTCAAGAACCTGCCTGTGCGCCGGTCTCTGGTCGTCGTCATCTCAGACTTCCTCAATATGTCCGCTGAAGACAAGGAAGCGCTGAAGAAGGCCGCTCAACTCCACGATGTGATCTGCCTGGTTGTCCAGGACAGGCGCGAGCGCGAGCTTCCCGCTGGCATCAAGGTCTTCGGGTGGGAATTGGGTGGTCTCTATACTCTGCGTGACCTGCGCACCGGGCAGCGCAAGTCCATCTGGCTGTCGAAGGGAAACCGCGAGAAATTCGCGCAGAACTTCCGGCAGCATCAAGAAGGACTCGAGGAATTTTTCCGCAAGTCGCATGTCGACTTCGGTGTGTTCTCAACGGAAGAAGGGGTTGCCGGCCTGCCCAAGGTCATCAGCCTCTTCTCCAGCCATCGCTAAAGGAGCAGACCAATGCGAAATAGTAAATTCTTGACCGCCCTGCTCCTGTCAGCCCTCGTGAGCGCTTTCGCGTTCACGGGACAGGCACAGGCACAGGGCCCCGCCGCTAACAGCTGCGGAATTCTGGCGCAAGCTGGTCCGATCGCTCAGGTTCCGCCCGGATTTCCGGGTTTCCCTGACGGTGAGGTACAGCCTCCCGCCGCTCCGCCCGAAGACCCCAAGCCCGCTAACCCGGTGCAAAAGGTCTGCGAAAACGGGCGCATCATGATCCAGGTCGGCAACTCCCAGCACTTCGGGCATCGCATCATGGACCTGGTGGAAGTCACGGTGATCATCATCGCCGACGACGCCATCAAGTTCGACTTCTCCTCGCTGGAGAAGGGTGTGATCGGCTTCGAAGGGCAGGACTTCGACCTGGCCAAGCCGTATCCGCTGGGCGGACTCGCACCGGGCGTCAAGCCCTACACGATCCGTCAGGCAAAGTTCCAGGAAGGTAAGACGATCTACCGGATCGATCTGGTCGTGCAGTCTTCGGTTCCGAAGAAAGCCATCCCGTTTCAGCTCGACTTGCGCTACGCAGTCGACAAAGCGGCTGATGGTCTCACTCCGAACTGGAAGCGGCTGACCACTCCCGACTTCATTGTCACCACATCCAATACCGCAGACAACGGTGACGAATTGCTCGAGGGTGACCTCGAAGCCAAGACGTCACCTGCGCCGTGGTTCATGTGGCCCTCACTGGTGGCGGGAATTTTCCTGGTCTTGTTCTGGCCCGGTCTGGCGATCGTTCGTCGGATCAACCGGGTTCGGCCGATTCGCAAGAGCCCGCCGAATGAAGTGGCCTGGCGCATCTATCTGCGTATCACAGCGCAGGTGAAGACCGCCGGCTGGCAGGAGACGCACTACAAACAGTTGGCAGCCGCGCTGAGGGTCTACCTCGGTGTCGACCCTGCCACCATCAACGAAGTTGGTGAACGCTTGAAGGAGAACCCGCAGCTGCCGGTCATCCTGAGCGCACTCGCCAAGTGTGAAGCCGTTCTGTTCCAGCGTCGGACGCTGTCGGATCACGAGAATGAAGAGCTGCTCGAACAGTTCGAAACTCTGATTCCGCGCCCGATCCTGCTCTAAGCAGAACGCATACCAGGATATCCCAGAAGCCACTCCGTCCCGCAGCAAGTTGGGACGGGGTGGTTGTTCTGGCCGGTATCTCGTCTCGGTGCACATTCAGTGAATTCTTCAGATGTACTGCCCGGAAAGGAGATCCGTCTTTTACTAGGCGGCTCCCTTCTGGTTAGGCCATCCAGGGCGGTTTTAACGCTGAAGACCAGCTCGTGCAAGCGCTTGGACGTTTCCAAACTAGATACCCGCGCACAAATAAGGTCGTGCTGTGGGTGAGAAGGAGTTTCGTTATGAACACATCTCGCAAGATTGTGCTCGGACTGCTTGTCTCGCTGGTCGCAGTGTTCGCCCTGATGGGTCCGCTGACTGGTGGCAATGGAGTCTTTTCATACCTCAACTTGAACGGCGCCTCTCAGGTGCCCACCAAGTTCGATGGTCCGTATCTCTACAAGGTAGCCTTCAAGCGTGTCAACGACATGGCCAAGCCGCTCGCTGACCCTGTGGTCCGCGCGAAGTGGGCAGCCGAGTGGGAACACAAGTTCGACACCGACGGCAGTCTGACCACAGAGGAAGGCACCGACCGTGCCATCACTCTGATGCTCAATTCGCTCAATCAGCGCTTCGACCACTACTCGCCTCCTGCCCGTTTTCAGGCTGAGCGCGAGATGGAAGACGCATCTCTGGTAGGCATCGGCGTGACGATCTCGACACCCGGCATCTACGAAAAGTTCAGGCGCCTGCCCAAGACGCCGGAGCCGACCGAAGCGCAAGCTAAGGAACTGACTCGTCTCGACGAAAATTCGCCCCTCAATATCGAAGGCACCATTGACGATGGTCCGGCTTTCAAGGCTGGACTTCTCGCTGGCGACCGCATCATTGCTGTCGACGGCAAGAGTGTCAACGGCATGTTCGCCGACGAAGTGATCAAGTCGATCAAGGGCGAAGTCGGCACCAACGTGGTCATCAAAGTCAGTCGCAAGGCTGCCGATGGCACCGTTTCTGAAGTCGAAATCACAGTTGTGCGTGCCAAGGTGATCGTCCCCGTGGTCCACTTCAAGGATCTCGGCAACGGCACCGCGTACGTAAAGTTGGACAATTTCATCTCCGACTTCGCAGTCAGTGAAATGGCTGCTGCACTCAACAAGGCGAAGGGCATGAAAGGCTTGATTGTCGACCTCCGTGGAAACGGCGGCGGTAATCTCGCATATCTCGAGGCAATCAGCCAGCAGTTGCTCAAGGAAGGCACCATGATGGTGCTCGAGCAGCGCAACGGCGACGGTCTCTTCGAGAAGCGTCAGGTCATTCAGCCGCGCGTTCTTCTCACCACCGGCGTCGACATGACCAAGCCGGACGACGTGCAATATCAGGTTGTCGAACGTGACGCCGACTTGATCATCCCAGCCGAAATGCCGATTGTGGTTCTGGTCAACCACGGCTCTGCGTCTGCTTCCGAACTCCTGTCCGGACTGCTGCAGGCTAACAACCGTGCCACCATCGTCGGTGTACCAACTCTCGGCAAGGGCGTCGGTCAGACGGTAGTTCCGCTGCCGTTCGGTCGCTCGATCGCCATCACCACTTTCGAATTCCTGCCGGGCGGTGCTCGTATGGATTTCGTTGGCGTGCTGCCGGATGTCGATGCGGTCAACGACGACGACCCCAAGGTGGACGAACAGCTGGAAGCCGGCAAGTCCGAAATCCAGCGTCTGGTCGCTGCATTGGATGCTGCGAACAAGAAGCGCGCCGACGTCCTCAAGAAGAACGACGAGTTCTTCAGGAAGTGGCTCGAGGAGCGCAACGCAAACCCGTGAGGGCTGCGGATCTGAAAGTGAAACGCGAAGGGTGAGACGCACATTGCGTTTCACCCTTCCAATTAACTCTGGAGAAAACTACTATGCGCAAGTTTCTGATTAACATGCTTGTGCTGTGCTTTGCGACTGCCGGACTCTCTCCTGCCTACGCCCAAACGTCTCCCAAACTCGGTGGCACACCTGCCGTCATAGTTCAGGGAGCTGGTGCGCAGGAAGAGAAGCTTGTTCCGGGTACGGCACAGCCTGGGGTTCAGCCTGGCGTTACGCCTGGCACCATCCCCGATACCACTCAGCCGGCCAAGCCGACTGACATCGGTCCACTGCCGGAGCAACTTCGGGAGCTCTTCCGGCACCTCATGCAGGGCGCTCAGGTCGAGGAAAAGGCGAAGACGCCTGCCGAGCTCGAGACTATCTACAAGAGCGTCTGGCGGCAGATCGCCGATACTTACCACGACCACGACGCGCTCCGAAACTGGGGTGAGTGGAAGAACAAGTACGACGGCAAGTTGACCACGCTTGAAGAGATGGAGACGGCCATCAAGACGATGACGGCCAGCCTCAACGACAAGTGGACCAAGTACACGACATCGACGGAAATCAAGGCTCAAATGGCCAAGAGCACTGCCGGAATGGAGCCACTCGGCTTCTTTCTGAAGCAGCTGCCCGACAAGACCTACGCCATCGATTTCATGATGTACGGCACTCCGGCTCAGAAGTCTGTTCTGCGCAAGGGTGATGTGGTCAAGTCGATCAACGGCAAGCTGCTCGATACTCTCACCACCGTAGAGGTGGAAGAGCTCAGCATGGCCGCTACCGGCGCTGACGTGCAGGTGGTCTACGTTTTGGACGGCAAAGAGGAGACGCTGACTCTCAAGTCTGCGGCTGCCGATGCGCCCAATCTGAACCCGAAGCTCCTGCCCGGCAACATCGCGTACATTCGGCTACCCGACTTCTCTTCGCCCGACGTCGTCAACGCGATGTTCTCGGTGCTCGCGAAGATGCACCAGGATGCTGGCGGCAAGTTTAACGGCATCGTCCTCGACCTGCGCGGCAACCCGGGCGGTATCTTCGACCTGGCCATCTCGGTCTCGTCGATGTTCCTCGAGGAAGGCACCGTCGTCATGAGCAAGACCCGCACCGGTCTGCAGGTGAAGGACGAACGCTTCAGCGTCGTCAAGGCGCTGCCGCATGACATTGCCGAGATGACCGCAGAACAGCGTGCTCTGGCGCATGACCTCGAAACAGCTCCGATGTCCGTCCTCATCGACGGCTCGACGGCGTCTTCGGCGGAAATCGTCACCGGTGCGCTGAAGGACAACGGTCGTGCCACCATCGTCGGTACCACCACCTGGGGCAAGGGCGTCGGCTACAAGTCCGGTCGTATTCGTGCCGGTGGACACCTGTCGATCACGTCCTTGAGCTATCTGACGCCTTCGGGGTTCAACCTCTCGAACAAGGGCATCGCGCCCAACGTCGAAGTTGAGCAGCCGCGCAACAGTGCGCTCGACGTTCCGCTGGATGCTGCCATCAAGGCAGTCAAGGCGCAGCAGATCTCGCCCACCAAGCCGATCGCACAGGGCTCCTCGCCCTTGCAGTTGATCGACCCGAACTCGGTTCTGGTCAGGGCTGGCACGATAGCGTTGTTCCTGCTTGTGATCGTGCTTTATGGCGTGCACATGCACATGCGTGCTCGTCGCGAACACGGCGACAAGGGCAACAAAAAGAGCAAGTAATTCGATATTGCTTGCCCAGTAGAGAGTGCCCTTAAAAGCACTCTCTACTGTCCTTTGACAGTCAAAACCGTTGGAGGCAAATCAGATGAATGCAACTAAAAAGGAGAACCCCATGAATCTACCCAGGTAGAGGCGCCGGCGCGTCCCACTTAAGAAGTAATCGCGGCGCATGTTGGCTGACACCGTAACTGGTGGCAGTCCGCAATGTCTGCGCCTGCGAATTTCCCATCAACCCAATCTTTGCGCCGGTGCCTCCTACCAAAGGAGGCATTCATGGGCAAGTCCTATCGTTCCAAGTTCAACGATCACAGCCAGCGTGGTCACAAGTCCGACGACAACAACACCTACGTCAACCTCAACGAGGTTTTCATCTCCGAAGCCCAAGTGCAGAAACTCCTCGACCGCGACCACGGTCAGATCGAGGAAATGCGCCGCGAGTTCGAGGATGGACGTGACATGGTGCGCGTCGTTCTCCGTCACCGTGCTGGTGGTGGCTACAACGTCGAAGACGGTCGCCACCGCGTGATCGCCGCCAAGCTCGCCGGTCTCTGCTTCATCGAAGCGATGATCGTCGACTAAGCGGAACAACATGAGAGGCCGTGGGGGTTAAGCCAAGTGCTTGCCTCCACGGCTTTTTCATCTTTTTGCTCTCAATTCCAAGCAACTTGCGACACCTGTCGCACAAGGAGGTCTCAAATGCGAGGCACAACCATCACCGTCGTAGGCACCTTGCTCAGCATCGCTGCGCTGGTCGCCTGGTACTTCGTGGCTCCGGCTGCGGGTGCGGGCTGGATTCTTTTCGTCGCCTTCATCGGTGCGCTGAATCTGCTCAATTCCATCAACAACGGCACCCTGGCTACCATTGCCGGCGCTGTCATTGCCGCAACCGCTGGTCTCATCTGGTTTCTCGGGCAATCACTGCCTGACTCCGGCTGGGTCGGCTTCCTCGGCATTCTGGCGGCTCTCGGCACGTTCCAGTCGCTGAACACACAGGTCAGCAAAGACACGCGCAACGCTCGAAACAACCGTAACGGGCGCTAAACGAGTCTTTGATTAGACCGGCGGAATGGTTGAGGTTAGTTGGTATGACCAATTACACTTCAACCATTTCGTTTTCAGGCATTTAATACTACGCTATTTAGTATCTACAAGTCGCCGCTGCTGACGTTTTTCAGAACCAAGCTGAGGTTTTCGTCCGAAAAACCTGGGAATTTCCAACTTCGGAAAAATGTCATGAACGCTCAGGGTCGGCTCACAAAGCCTTTTTTGCTGCCTTGTTATAGTCCAAATCAGCATCATCAAACGTCAACTCACCCAGATCATCTTCCTTGCTCAAAGCCTTTACAGTATTGCCTTTCGAACTATGAACGCCATTGAAGCCATTGCCAAAAACATTCAAGCTAGAGACATTTTCTAAATCGACAGAACCTTTCAAATATTCGTTTTTAGACTCGTCCGATTGCGCAGATTTAGCCAGCACTGGGCGCTTGGAAGTGACAGAGGCTCTCGCTTTCTTGTCTTCCTCTTTCTTGTCTTCCACAGCCCTACTTTCCGCCTCTTTCAACTGAGTCTCTTTAGCTTTAGCTTTCGCTTTCGCTTCCAAAGCTGCCGCATCTTTTGCTTTAGCTTCGGCAGCGCGTGCTTCGGCCGCTCGTTCTTCCAAAATAACTGCTTGCTTTGCCAGCTCCACAGCCTTAACAGCGCGAGCATCGGCAACCAATTTGTCCATGGTTTGCGTGCGAGCAACCGATGCCAATCTCATCGCCTCTTCAACTTCGTCTTCTTCTTTATTAGACCTCGCAAAAGTGGCGACTAACTCTTCAGCCGTTAACTCAGACGCAGCATCACTTTTCTTAGAAATTTCAACGTGCACCTCAGAATGAGCATGCTCGGGATTTTCACAACTAGGTGAGTGACAAGTTGGAACTACTGCTTCCTTTGAACCCGCCGAGGCTGGATCACACTGCCGGTCTTCGTCTCTAATGTCCATAACTTGATATTCAATATTCGTCGGGCAGCAATCGCGAATGTCACGCAAATGCGAACCGACGCGGTGTGCAGCCTCGCGTAAATGAGTTAATGCTCGTCGGCTCAACTCGAGGGCTTCACCAGTTTTGGTGTGACGCAAAGCGACCAGCGCCTTAACTAAACAGTCACAACCGTCGCACATTTCGGTGAGACCATGATTGATCTCACGAACTTCGTTCGGATGGTCATTGTAGTACTCACCAAGGTCGACTAGCGATCGCCTGATGAGCTGATGGCTCTGCTCAAAAGTTTCTAGAGAGCGCAAGAGCAAACCATGGCCAGCGCCATAATTCCCAGCCCGCAATTCCTCGCATAGAGACTCAACACATTGAAGTCCCTGGCGCAACCCGGAATGCCCATAGACCAATTCCTGCATGCCACTAGGACGCACAATCAGCCTGTAGTCGAAAAAATCCACGTCAGACATTTGATCGACGACCTTCGCTACTTCGCGAGACCGCCCATGCATTTTGTCGTTATCAGTGGTCTTTTTATCCGCCACTATTGGCTCCCTTTCCATAAGGTTATACCCAGAGGAACTCCAGGATCGGAAGGATCAGCCAAGGATTTTATATTCGAGTTTTATCAAGCTTCTATCAAGGACAAAAGGTGAAACTGACCTTCTAACTTTTACGCATTCGAAGAATGCGACGGGCTGCCCTTGCAATTTTCTTGGTCAAACCGCATAGCTCACGACCGAAAGTAACGCATTCATCGTTACCAACATTCGGATGTATCCCTGTGCCTTTGAATTTGATTGTGGTCGTTGCATTCAACGCAGTCACAGCGGGAAGATTTTCGTGTGTAGTAAATAGTCTATCGGCATCACAATGATAGAGAAGTTTTCCGCGCGAACCAATATATTCGACTTCGGTAACGCTGCCACAGGTGGTATCACGATCGCTTCTAATTAAAGGGGATTGGTGGCAACCAAATAGATCGGTTTCCATGTTTGTAAAATCTAAAGTGCAAGAACTCATTGAGCACCTCTGCGGGATTGCGAACCAACTACGTCATACTCGTTACAATTTGGACTATTGTCAAGGACCACTTCCGACGAAGTAGTGCAGACCACCTGCTTAATTGAAAATCAGAAAACTATTTCTCCTGTTTTAAAAATTCACCAGAACCAATTTCTCTTTAGGCTTCAGGATCGCACCCCAAGCGCTTTAGCGAGCGATCAAGTGTTTCAAGGCGTGATACCAACTTCGATACCAGAGCCAAACTTCCTTGTCCGCGTACTCGCTCTAAATGTTCGACAAGTTTTTGTCTCTCCTTCCACAATTTTTTTATTTCAAGAGAGTCGCTTGCCCTCAGCGGACGAGGTGCTTCAGCTTCAATAAAGCGATTTACTCGTGGTTTATCTGCCTTCTCCGTTTTTTCTGAACGCTTTATTTCCGAAGATTTTAGTGACTTGCCTTCTGTTTGGCGCGTTAAAAGTTCATTTCGAGCCATCATCTCTTTCAGCTTTTTATCAGCTTCTTCGCGAGCATACTGACTCAGCTCTGGACGTTCTTGTTGTTCGCCCTTTTTGACGGGACGACCATTCAACATCACAACATCTTTTTTGTTTCCGGAGAAACTATCAAAGACAGACATTGCGGTGCCCATGCCGAAAAGCATCAAGGGTGAGCAAAATGCAATAGACGCTAAAGACATTTCAGAACGCGCCGAAAACGCTCGGGCTTCTTCATCCTTTGCCAATTGCTCGGGTGTTTTGTTTGCTTCCTTTATTTGTTTTTCTCTGACAATTTGCTCACGACGCATCTGCTCTTGTTTCAATTGCGCCTGACGCAGTTGATCTTGACGCATAGTGTCTTGCTTGAGATTTTCTTGTCTCAATTGATCTTGGCGAGCATGGTCCTGGTTGTCGTGTTCTTTCTGAATTCGATCACGCTGCAATAATTGCGCGGTCAAAGCAAAAACATCCTTCTCAGGAGAGACGTTTGCAACTGCGCGCTTATCATGAGCGGCTGCTGCTTGCATTTCTGGACGTATATCGGGGGAATTCATCTGTACTTCGAACCTTTTGCCTAACCGCCAAACTTCTCTGGCGTGCCATGGGTTCATTCTCGTTTTTACACGAACAAGAGTCGATGGGAGAATTACCCTCAAAACTACCGGTCTGAATGGTTTTTGGGCATCTCTTTCATTTAGGGTGGGGTTTCTCCCATGAATTCGTTGTCCAAAAATTCAAAGGCTGTTGCGCGGCAGGAAACGCCCGGCTGGGGCGCCTTTCCAAAAAAGTCCGAAAAACCTGGGTTTTTCAACTCGTTATAATATTTGCCGGCTGAATTAGCCGAAAGCCGCTCTTTAAGCCATTCTAAACCGACCAGCGCCTATTCTTTATCATCTTGAGCCGATTTAGTTTCAGTATCAGATTGCAAAGCATCAGGCTCATCCTTAGATGAAGAATGAAATTTCATAGCCTCAACCCGATGTTTCGCAGGCATCATACTGATGCTGTCCGTATTTGATAACCAATACAAATAACCGAGCATGCTGGTCAGACCGATATAAGCAACTGAAATTAGCGCTTTCTGAGCCAATGTAGCTGGGCTCTCTATATCCTGAGCAAATCCAATAGAATCGTCTTCAGGCTTCCGCGTAAATTCCTTGAACACGGAAAAACAAGAAATCACCGCAATCACAAGCAAAAGGATCGAGTGAAAATAATACGAAAGTGCAAATGCTAGGAGACTCCCGGGGATTAAAAACCACTTGGAGACAGCGGAAATAACATGACCACCGTCAAAAGGCTTGGCTGGAATTAATTGAAGCAAGTTCAAGAAAAACCCGACACTCCCGGCCGCAACAAGAAAACCGTTGCCAGATTTTAAGCCGAATAGGTAAAAGCCTGCACTAAAAACTCCACCCACTAATGGTCCCGCCAAGGCCACCCACGAATTGGTCGCTTGATCTTTTGCTCTTTGACTCTGCACATATGCGCCGAGTAAGGGGACAAAAACCATTGGCTGCGGATTCAGACCACAAGCCTTCATCCATATGTAGTGACCCGTTTCGTGAATAAAAAGAAGCAGAATTATGACCAGCGCAAACGGCAGTCCGTAAAGCGCCCAGTAAATTCCAAGCGATAAAAAGATTGACGCGAAACTTTTGAAAAACAATCCAAATTTGAGAAAACTCAGTCCTTTCAAGGCTGCGAAAATATAAAACTTGAATTTTATAAGCGCAATTCCGAGAATGCCTAAGATTCCGAATAATCCAGCTTTGCTCTTTTTGCCGTCATCACTCGCCATTTTCTTAAACGTTCCCTCTGATGTCCTTTTGGATACTTACCCTTCGCGTCTCACGCGAATGTATATGAAGCGTATCACCAGAAGGCTACCTGCTGCCAAAGTTTCAGCATGACAAATCAATTCAGCCGAGAATTCAAGAGCTTTTAAATACACTTTTCTAAGTGTTTTGCAGCGGCAACATGAAGCCCAAATCATGGAACAGTGGCGGGTTTTAGGCGTCTACCAAGTATGTCGACCCTAAAATGCCAACGACGACGGCATAGTAGAAACCTATGTCAGGCGCGTAAAATAACAGGCTATGACCACCTCTGCCCGTTCACGCAACAACATCCTTCGACCTTTCGACGTAATGTTCGAACAGTTTGGCAAATGCTGCCAATTGATTGGACAGTGTTTAATCCTGCTTTGTCGAACAATAGGCTATATTCTGCGCGGCGATATCGACAAGACAGAAACCTGGCGTCAGTGTTACCGCATCGGTGTCCAATCCTGGTTTGTAGTTGCTATCACAGCCTTATTCACAGGCTTTGCAATGTCATTGCAAATTTCCCGAGAACTCGTCATGTTCGGCGCCGACACAGCTATTGGTGGCGTTGTGTCTCTGGCACTTGTTCGCGAAATTGGTCCAATCACCGCCGGAATTATGGTGGCTGGACGGGTTGGATCGTCAGTTGCTGCAGAACTTACAACGATGATGATCACTGAACAAATCGATGCGCTCAAAGTTATGCGTGTAGATCCTGTTCAATTCCTGGTCGTTCCTCGCTTTGTGGCAGCCATGTTGATGATGCCAGCACTGTCTGTTTATGCAATGGCGCTCGGCTTAATTGCAGGAATAATTATCGCTTACACTGCAGCAAACGTACCTGTTGCCACCTTTCTGGACTCAGTCAAGCAAACAATTCTTGACCGCGACTTCGGAACTCATTTTCTGAAAGCGTGGCTAAACGCCATTATCATCATTATCGTCTCTTGTGCCATCGGGCTGAGAACGAGAGGCGGGGCCGAAGACGTAGGCATTGCCACCACTAGAACGATTGTTTGGGCAATGACGTTGTTGTTCATCTTCAATTACCTTGTGACTGCAGTCACATATGCACCGAGGTAGTTTTTTGCAAATGGTGCGTCAAAGACAAACATCACTAACAAGAGATGGCTCCATCGAACCGATGGTGGAAGTTCGCAACCTGGAAAAATGGTTTGGCGAAAAGCGCATCTTGAAAGACGTCTCCTTCGATGTTTACCCGGGCGAAATCCTAGGATTAGTCGGAAAATCTGGTTGCGGCAAATCGACAATTTTGAAAATTTTGTGCGGTTTATTGCAGGCCGATTCAGGCAGTGTCAGCATGCATTCGGAAGAAGTCGGGCTGGTTTTTCAAGGCTCCGCTTTATTGAATTCATACACGGTTAAACAAAACCTGGCGATCGCATTGAGGCGTCGCAAATTGAACAAGAAAGACGAAGAGCGCATCATCTACGAAAAACTCGAACTAGTCGGCTTGCGTGGACTCGAAGACTCTTATCCGACTCAGCTATCCGGCGGTCAGCAGAAGCGCACAAGTTTTGCGCGAGCAATTGTAAACGACCCTAAAATCATTTTCTACGATGAGCCCACAACAGGTCTAGATCCAGTCATATCAACCGTTATCGAAGATTACATGAATGATCTGGAAGGAAGACTGAACGCTGCTTCAATTGTTGTTACGCACCAATTGTCGACATGGACGCGCACTGCAGACCGCATTATTCTTCTCCATGATGGCGAAATAAAATGGGAGGGGGACCCAGAAGGGGCAATGATTTCAGAAAATCCATACATAAAACAATTTGCTTATGCAAAGCGGGAGGGACCACTTCTTGATAGCGCAGTTTAAAAATAAAGACGCAGAACAAGCGGGTCTGAAAGGTTCAAAAGAAATAAAAGAAAGGTCGAAGCAATTGCAGTCCACACCAATAAAAAAGAGACCGGAAGAAGATATTCACGTTGAAATTCGTGTAGGATTTTTTGCTATTTTTGCATTCATTCTGCTCGTTTCCGGTTGGGGCTGGCTGAAGTCTTTTACTCTTGAATCACCACAGCGCTTCGGAGTGAGATTCAGAGATGTAGCCGGTCTTGCCAACAATGCACCAGTAAATTTGAACGGCGTGCGCGTCGGAGTTGTTGAAAAAATCGACTTGAAAGGGAAGAGTGAAGTAATTGCGCATTTGAAAATTACCAACAAAGATGTCCCAATTGTTGAAGGTTCGAAAGTAACAATTCAAACGCTCGGTCTGGTTGGTGCAAAATATATTGAAATCAATCTGCCTGACAAAAAAGATGGCGAACCAACCCAAGAGATCATTCCTGCTGACTCCATAATTGCCGGAGAAGACCCCGTTCGCACCGAACTTTATCTCAACAAAATAGCGACTAATATAAGTAGTTTCAGCGATGAATTGGCATCCAAAGAATCGCGAGCGAGTTTAAAAACAGCGCTCGGAAAATCAGGCGCCACGATGGAAAGCATTCATTCTGCAGCAGCCAAGCTCGACAAAAATATGGAAAAGCTAGCTACTGCAACCGACAGCTTACGCGGCACATCTGACAAATTCGGCGGAACCTCGACAAGCGCAACTCGCTTCTTCAATGAAGGCACGGTCGCCTTGAAAGACGTCAAAGGCGTATCGCACCGCATGAATAAAATTCTCGACAATCCTGCTCTGACGACCGACATAAAAGAAACTGTTCAACTCGCCAAAGAAACAGCCGACAGCATCAAAGGTGCAATTGCAAATCTAAATTCCACCCTGACAGACAAACCGCTGCGTGATGACTTACTGGCAATGATGGGCAAGTTGAGCGCTTCGACGGAACAAATTTCCAATTCCATGAAAGTTGTCGATAAGCTTGCCACTGATGAAGGGCTACGCTCCGACATCAGAGAAGCAACGCGCAACGCCAAAGAAGCCGTCACCCGTGCGAACACATTACTCAACGATCCTGGCTTTGGTAAAGACGCTATTCAAACAATGAAATCGGTCAGGCAAGCCGCCGACAACATTGATGTAACCTCAAAACAGCTCAATCAAATTCTCGGAAAACGCAATCCACTTCTTCACATGATGTTCGGTCGGCCTGGACGCATCAAAGAAGTTAAGGTAAAAGAAGAAAAAAAACAGGGTAAAGATGGCGAAGTGAAGTCGAAAACCACAACCACGGTAGAAACGGACCAACCGGAAAAGCCTGCTGATGCGCCTTCTGAAAAGTCGTCCGAAAAACACGAATAATTCGAACTCGAGGCAGAAATGAAGTACGAAACTGTGATTGGGCTGGAAGTGCATGCCCAGCTCAAAACAAACACCAAGATATTCTGTTCGTGTCCCACTGAATTTGGACAATCACCAAACGACCAAGTTTGCCCAATCTGCCTTGGCATGCCAGGTGTCCTGCCAGTATTAAATAAGAAGGCTGTCGAATTTGCTATTCGCGCTGGGCTTTCGCTTAACTGCCAAATTTCCGAATTAACGAAATTCGACCGTAAAAACTATTTCTATCCTGACCTTCCTAAGGGTTATCAAATTTCGCAATTCGACCTGCCGATCTGCATGAGTGGGCATCTAAATGTGCGCGGCAAAAAGGTACGTATACATCGTGCGCACCTTGAAGAAGACGCAGGCAAGCTTGTTCACGCAGGCGCAGTCGGTCTGCATGGCTCAACACATTCTTACGCCGACTACAACCGCGCCGGAGTGCCTCTTTTAGAAATCGTTAGCGAGCCGGATATTTCATCGGCTGAAGAAGCACGCGAATATTTGACTGAGCTGCGCACGATTTTGCGATATATCGAAATTTGTGATGGCAACCTGGAAGAGGGTAGTTTTCGATGTGACGCCAATGTCTCATTGAGACCTGAAGGCGCAACTGAACTCGGCACAAAAACTGAGATCAAAAACATGAACAGCTTCCGAGCTGTCGAACGAGCTATCAAATCGGAAGTAGAGCGCCAAACAGGTCTCTTGGAAAAGGGCGAACGAGTCCATCAAGAATCGCGATTGTGGAACGAAGCCGATGGCACCACGCACACAATGCGCTCCAAAGAAGAAGCACACGACTACCGTTATTTCCCAGAACCAGACCTGGTACCGATTGCAGTTGGTCAAGCCTGGATTGATGACGTCAAGTCAAAACTTCCGGAATTACCCGTAGCCCGACGGACAAGATATGTGGATTCCACCGGTTTGTCAGCTGAAGATGCCTATGTGATGACCGAAGACAAAGACATGAGTGATTTCTTTGATGCCGCTCTAAAATTGGGCGCAAATGGAAAAACAGTCT
>JACMKL010000750.1 GCA_014380105.1 Candidatus Melainabacteria bacterium | reverse complement strand
GGCTTCATTCCTGGCTGGGGTGGCACTGTTCGCCTGCCTCGCCTGATCGGTCTTCCGTCCGCCGTCCTTCCCGCTCTGCCGTTTCTGCCCAAGGGCATCGGCTGGGGTGGCTTGCTGACCGGTGCGACTGCCGACGCTGCCAAAGCCTGGCGCATCGGTCTCGTCGACGAAACAGTCGAAGAATCTTCGCTCCTGGAGCGCGCCGAGCAGATCGCTCTCACCGGCAAGGTGAAGCGCTACGTGAAGCCCTTCAAGGTACGCGCAGTCGAGAATTTTCTGACCAACACGGCTGCCGGTCGCGCCCTCGTCTTCAAGGCAGCGCTCGCCGGTGTCATGAAGGAAACGCGCGGCAAGTATCCGGCTCCGGTCGATGCCCTCAAAGTCGCAGTGAAAGCTGTCGGCAATAAGGTCGATCGCGCCGGCGCTTACGAAGCCGAATCGCGTGCTTTCGGACGCCTGGCTGTGAGCGCTGTTTCGAAGAATCTGGTCAACATCTTCTGGGCTCAGACCGACTCGAAGAAGCCGCGCAACAACGCAGCGGCAACTGTGAAGGTCAAGAAGGTCGGTGTGATCGGTGCAGGCGTCATGGGCGCAGGCATCGCTCAGGCGGCCGCTTACGCGGGCTATCAGGTTGTCCTCAAGGACATCAAACAGGAAGCTCTCGACGCTGGCATGGCGACCGTGAAAGGCCTGTTCGACAATCTTGCTGACAAGCGCAAGATTTCCAAGACCGAAGCTGCTGAAAAGTACGCTGCGGTTAAGGGCACGCTTGATTACGCCGATCTCGCCGATTGCGACCTCGTTATCGAGGCTGTGGTCGAAGTGATGAAGGTGAAGAAGTTCGTGCTGGCAGACCTGGAAAAGGTGATCACCACGCCGTTCATCTATGCCACCAACACGTCGTCTCTGTCCATCACCGAGATGGCTGAAGGCGCTCGTCATCCAGAACTCGTGGTCGGCGTGCACTTCTTCAACCCGGTGCACAAGATGCCTCTGGTCGAAATCATTCTTGGTGGCAACACCTCGGATGGTGCCGCTGCGTCTGCCCATTCGTTTGTTCAGCGTCTCGGCAAGACGACCGTTTACTGCCTGGATCGTCCTGGCTTTATCGTCAACGCCATCCTGACCCCTTACCTGCTGGAAGCCGTCAAGCTTCTCGAGCAGGGCGTTGCGATCGAAGAAATCGAGAAGACGATGCAGTCCTTCGGCATGCCGATGGGTCCGCTCACTCTGCTCGACGAAGTCGGTCTCGACGTCGCCGGTCACGTGGCTCGGGTGCTCCACACCGCTTTTGGTCCGCGGCTCACTCCTCCGACTCTTCTTGCGAAGATTGACGAGGCGAAGCTGACCGGCAAAAAGGGCGGCGAAGGCATCTATCTGTATGAAGCCGGCAAGCGCACCACCCTCAATCCTAAGGTGTCCGCGCAAATCACGGCTCAGCCTAACAAGAAGCAGCGTGGCGAAATCCTCGACCGCCTGACTCTTGCAATGGTCAACGAGGCTGCTCGCGTGCTGGAATCCGGCATCGTGACTGACCCTCGCGTGCTCGACCTGGCGATGATTTTCGGCACAGGCTTCCCACCCTTCCAGGGCGGTCCTTTGGCTTACGCAGACAGCGTCGGCATCAAGGTGATCTACCAGAAGCTCAAGATGCTCTCAACGGTCGCTGGTGAAAACTATGCGCCCTGCCAGTTGATTGTGGACATGGCCGCTCGCGGTCAGAGTTTCTATCGGAACTAAGTTCTGATGCGCCTCCAGGTGCATCTGTTTAGTACCACAGGAAACGGAGGGGAGTATCCTCGGATGCTCTCCTCCGCTTTTCTGCCTTTTCCAAACCAATAAATTTTGGGTAGCAAAGCAAGGGTGATTGCGATTGCACCAAATATGGTGCGCAGCTTTCACTTCTTGTTTTAAATCCATTCCTACTAGCTGTTGTAATTTTCATGCATTTTTTGTCCGTGCCACCAGTCTGCATCTGAAAAAATATCGACGGTTGAAAAACTCAGATTTTTCGGACTAATGGTGCATCGGTAAATTTTTCTGCTGCACATTTCCGTTGGGAAACGTTTACCCTTCAATGTTCTGACGTGTGTAGGTCGCGTCAATTTGCACTAGTATTGAAACTCGAACATTACGCGAAGGAATTCTTGCAGTCGAGTAGAAGTTATAATTTTGCGCTAAATTTCTCTTGAAAACAGGTGGCTGTGCGATTTCCACTTTCCTGGTGCTTGCGTTAGTTTGCGCTATCACTTGTCAGCGTTCTCTAATCTAAATAAGTGAAACCACTTGAAATCGAGTCTCCGCCCCACGTTGATTTTCGGATGTTTTTCGGACACTCAGTGTTAAAGGATGTTGTGAAGAAATTGGCAACCGCTTACAGCTGGTTGTTAGGGTGACTTACCTCGTTTTTTTCTATCTCTTTCGCCTGAAGGCACTCAACACTCTCTACCGCTGTTTATCTCAATGACTTTACTCCACCGACCGGCATAAGGCGGAAGGGAGACTGTTGCATTGGATTGAAACCCGGTTTGAGACTGTTACGAGGTGATGTGCCTTCAGGCTTCTCGAGTGTAAACAGCAACTTGCGATCGCAAGATGTGCCGTCCAACAACGAGTAGAGACGTCTACTCAAGCAAGGAAAAGTGAATTATATGAGCAAGCGCAAGAATCTCAAGAAGTCCGATGCCCCCGTCATCCGCTCCGAGAAGCCCTCTTCGGTCGAACTGACCGTCTACAACCATGGCGATGCCGTAGTCCATGAGGCTCGTTCCGTGCAGTTGCCCAAGGGCAAGTGCCGCATTCAGCTCGAAGGTCTTCCCGCCAATTTCGTCGAAGATTCGTTCGAAGTATCCGAAGTTTCCGGTCCTGGTGCATTCAAGCTCGGTCCCGACAGTTTCCAACCTGCCAATCTTTCTTCCATCGCCCTGCTCAACAAGGCGGTCGGCAGCAAAATCACCCTGCTCGAACAGACGCCTCAGGGACTGATTCGCAACACCGGCACCCTTCGGTATGTGTTGGGCAACCAGCTCGTTCTTGAGGACGCCAACGGCATCCAGGTCCTTCCTCTCACGACCAAGTTCGAACTCGAGAGTCTGCCTGAAGGGCTGAGCGCCACACCTTCACTCGTTCTCGAGCCGACCACTGCCGAAACCGGCGTCTACCTGCTCAATTCGATGTACGAGACCGGCGGCTTGTCCTGGAGCCCGCGCTACGCGGTCTTCTATGATGAGAAGTCGGGCACTGTCACCAAGCTGCGCTGCCGCGTGAATCTCACCAACGGCACCGGCGCTGACTATGAAGACGCTGTCTTCAAGCTGCTGGCCGCCAACAACACTTCGCGTGGTGGCAACCCCCGTGCTCGTGGTGGCATGGCGCGCTCGGCTGGTCTCGAGTCGGGAATGCCGATGGCTGCTTCGATGGCTGTCGCCGATTATTCTGACAATGCCTCAGTCGAGTCCGTCGGCGAGCAGAAAATCTACGTTCTGCCCGACACTCTCTCCATCAAGAACGGCGAAACCAAGCGTCCGTACCTGGTAGTCGCTCGTGATGTGCCCGTCAAGTCGGAGCTCTACCTGCCTGCCGTCTACGGCTACCACCTGGGCATGGCCAGCCCCGACGACCAGAAGCTGCCGGTCTACGTGCGTTTGCGTCTGAAGAACGAGCGCGACAGCAACCTCGGTCAGGCTTTGCCTGCCGGTGAGGTGGCGGTGTTCCAGCCCGACTCAACAGGCAAGTATCAGAAGACCGACCCGCAGCTCAACATTCCCGCGGTGGCTGCCGGCGAGAGCTTCAAGTTGGAGCTGCGCAGCCCGTCGTCCGACGTGAAGGCGACGCGCCGCATGGTTTCGGAATTCCAGGATCCTGAGGAAGTCGAAGAGAAAATTCCGGCTCCTGATGAAGGCGGCCCGATTCGTCCGCTCGCCTCTGCCCAGGGTGGTCCTTCCATCGGAACCCCCGGTGAGCATTCGCGGCGTCGCCAGGAAGTCGTCGAGAACGCTGGCGAAGGCAAGTCTTCGAAGAAGACCAAGAAGGAGAAGAAGCAGCGCTTCCGTGAGGAACAGCGTGAGATCACGATCTACAACTACAAGGACCGCGCGGTCGAGGTGCTTATTCAGGAGCAACTGCCGAACGACTTCACGTGGTTGCAGAAGACTCACGATCTCTTCGAAGAAAGCCCGAACAGCGGCTCCTTCTCCGTTGAGGTGCCCGCCGGTGGCACGGCTGTGGTCAGCTACGGCATTCGCTGGCGCATCGCCTAAAGCTAAGCGTTCCAGAGAGGTCTTCGGATTACGTAGAATCTCTCTGGACGTGGCTTTTGTGTCGATAAAAAACTGAAGTATTGGCGGAGAGGGGAAGGACACATGTTCTTCTCCTCTCTTGCCACTTCAGAATCTCTGAAATTTCTGAAGTCCGAAATTTCTCTGTTTTTCGGATTATTATTATTTCGTATAGTACAAACAAACTTTAAAACGATTGGTTTTATGAGCGCTAGGCTAATCTCTGTGATAGTTTGTTTGAAACATACATACGTCCCGAAAGATAATTCGAATTATTCTTGGGAACGTAAAAGATAGCCATGTGTTTAAAAGCACAGATGTCTGTCTAATTGAGGCAGAGGAATTCTTGCAATGAATGAGACTGAAGCAGACGAACAAACTCTTCAAAGAGAAGCAGTTGAGCTGTTCACTAAGAAGAGCCGCCTGGACAAAAATCTTTTGCCAAAATTAAAGGAGCATATTCCGGGATTTTCTGATGCGCAGTATGTCTCCACCTATTCGCGCGTAGAAGCATTGTTTGATAAAGCCTGCAAAGTCGTATTTAACTGGACGACCGAAAACCCACCAGGAGCGACTTTCAACCTTCCAGATACAGAGCGCATTTTTGTTAATGAGCTAGACAAACATTGCCCTGGATTCACCGAGGAAGACTATAACGCTGCCCTAGCGTATGGTTTTGAGATGACTATTTTTTAGCCACTACTTGCAGTGGCACTTTTGACAAAAATACTTTTCAGTTTATCTTTCTATGCAAGGTTTAGAAGGTGTAGCTGGGTAAATGTGATCTGGGCGGTATGTTATGCGCCCTCAGTGTTTGAGTTCGTCACGAGTTGATTTGATGCCTGTGCCGCCGAAAGAAGTGCCAGATGGATTGACGCCAAAGGGCTATAAGCGTCTTGCTGCTCTTTATAATCTAATGGGGTGCCAGAAGCAGGCCGTAGAAGCTTTGACGCGCTCCAGGGATGTGCGACGTGCTCTGGCATCAACGGTTGGCGATGACCTTGCTGAAGATGAAAAAGAGACTGGCATGCGAGAAGGCATGAAATTCAGTCTCAATCTTTTAAAACTTTGGCGAAAGGCAGCAGGCGAGGCTGGTGACGACGAGTTTGCTGCTCTCCAGAATCGATATGGATCAGAAAGTGATGGCGATGCGGCCATAGAAATTCGACAACAGTTGATTACGCTTGGTGTTCCGGAGGAAGAAGCTGATAAGTATTTGGACAAATTGCTGGAATCCATGACAGAGTTGAAAAATTCTGATCCGCCTCCTCTTGATGTACCGGAAGGTCTCTCTGCCAGTGAATATTACGAGTATGGCTTGCGCTATAAAGAATTAGGTTGGACTGAACAAGCTCGTGATGCCTTAGGAATGGCAATAGAGGCTGATCCTAGTGGTGAGCATGGTAAATTGGCAGCCTCATATTTGCGCACAAAAATACCTCGTCACCCTGTTCCATTAGTTGCGGAACAAACAAATATTCATGGGTTCAACCAGTTATGCGATGGAAACGAATGCGGGGCACGTGAAACCTTTGAAGCACTAATAGCTGAATACCCAGACTTTGAGTGGCCTTACGGCAATCTCGGTTGCTTGTTCATTCAAATGGGCGACGTCTCGAAAGCCAAGCGCATTTTGAGAAAAGCGCTTGATATCAATCCTCATTACGTCAATGCCTGGCTGCACACTGCACGTGCAGAGGCTCTGGACGGCAATTTTGAGAAGTCTTACGAGTGCCTCAATCGAGTTATTGAAATCGATCCCGACGAAACCAGCATAGAGGGGATAAAGAAGTTGGTGGACGAAATTGCAGTGAACGAAGAGGGTTAGGTCGATTGCACCGTATATGGTGCAAGATTTTGATCCTGAAATTTTGCTTTCCATAACAATTCTGGCTTGATGTTTAAGGAAATGAGGAGAGGTTCAACCTCTGGGAGTGGTTTCGGGATAAAGTAAGAACTAAGAGATTTTCCCGAATATGAGCACACAAGACGAAATAATTCTGGCGTTCAAGAAAAAGTTCGGTGTATCAATAGTCACCGACAAAGACAAGCTCGAGTTAGGTATCGGATACAATCGCGCGGAAGAAAGCAGAGTAAACGACTATGTGGAGTCGATTCTTTGTGGAGAGCTTTCAATCTATTCGAATCAAGTACTCAAAAAAAGCAAGCTGAGCCGCATCGTACTTTGCAAAGATCTTGCGTCCCTGGGCGAGAGAGTTGGCGGACTTGCGGATTTGCAATGGCTTGGTTTCACCTGGTTTAAGGGAAATCAAATTTGTATTGATGTTGAGTATCCGCTCAATCATTATGCGCGTCAGGTAGTTCATCACGAGCTATATCACTTGATTGACAGCGCTGATGATTTTTCCGGGCTTCGGGACAATGAGTGGAAGAAACTCAATCCACCCAACTTTAAATACAATGACGATCTGGGTGTTAATCAAAAAACGACCTTAACTAGGGGTTTCATCTCAAACTACGCAATGAAAGCAGTGCATGAGGACAAGGCTGAAACCTATGCTCGGATGATTGTCGACTACAACGGCATTGAAAAACTCGCTAAAGAAGACTTAGTTTTGAAACGAAAAATTTGTCGTATGAAAGAATTGATGAAGGCATTTTTTAGCGAATTTGACGATTTGTTTTGGCAAGCAAGGGCAAAGTCATCAACGGCAGCTCCACATTTTTAGCCGCCGGGCTGCCTTGATACTATATGCATGAATAGAACAGGTTCCAAAAATTGACGTGCCTTGAGAGAGCTTCGCTCAGGCAGGGCACGTCAAATAGCTTTCGCCTGGTCACGCTACGTCCGTCTTGGGTAACGCCTTGGTCTTTGAGCGCTTCTTTGATCTCGCTTTTTTAGGCGCCTCTTTCACCTCTGATTGAGATGTTTCAGCAAGAGATGGCGCTGGGGGCAATTCAATTACCTTGTAATGGCCTTTGCGCTCGACGACTTCGAGAACAGCGGGGTGCACAACGTACTTGATCGACTTGCCTGCGCGAATCCATTTGCGCACAAGAGTGCTGCTCATGCCGCTAACAGGGCAATCAATCAATTCGATATCCGCGTCCGGAAGAGTTTCTTTCCAGGAAGCAAGGGCTTTGACGATATCCTCACTGGTGCGCGGACAAACCAAAAGTCTGACCAAACCCAGAAATTCAGAGCGTCTGTCATAGCGAGCCAGATTGTCGATGACGTCTTCACCGCAGATGAAATTCAAGCGAATTTCGTCTCCTAGAAGCGTTTTGAGTTCTTTCAGCGTGTCGATCGTCCAGGTCACACCAGGGCGGTCGATTTCTACGCGCGATGCCTCGAAAAGCGGATTGTCCTTGATTGCTGCCAAAACCATCTCGTATCTGCTTTCGCGATCGAGAACATCGGTTTTCTTGTGAGGTGGTGTGCCGTTGGGGACGAAAATCACTTTTGCCAGGGCGAATTGTTCGATAGCGAACTGGGCAACCTGCAACTCGCGAATGTGCATCGGGTTGAAGGTGCCGCCGAATATTCCGATTTCTTTCATGGCGACAATTCCGTGTTTGCAGCTCGTGAACTCAGGAGTTTCGAACTGAATTTGTTTCATCCACCGTCATCGCGCTTTGAAGAGCACCTTCATAAGAAGATGTACGGGCGCTGAATGTGTTTGAGTCAGAAGTTTTGTAGAGGTTTAAAGATGGTTTTTGAAGTTCGAGAAATAAGATATAGAACTAGAAACTTAGGAAGAACAGTGGTGCCGCTTCAAGCATTTGGTGTAACGAATCGAGTTGTCAGGTTGGCGCGGCTATAAACCACAGGATGAAACGGGACAACGAACAGCGCCTAAAAACTGACCAAAAGTCCCGATACGCCCGTCGCGCAATGGAATACAAATATCCGAAAAACACAGGTTTTTCGGACTGTCGCAAAAAGCCACACGGGGAAAGGGTTTTACTCCCCGTTCTACGATATGAGGTAGCAGAAGCGATACCAAAAGAAGAAGGACCGGAGGCTTGCGCCTCCAATCCCCCTTCCGGACCTCAGCTCTACAGCTTCATCAGCTGCAGGGGAGAAGTCCAACGGTCACCTCAGGCTTGGGCTGGAACGACCCAAATCTTGGTGTGACCGCCTTCCTCGGCAATGCGCGAGATGCTCACCTCCACGGACTTGCCGGTGGTGAACTCACGGAGAGCCTCATCCTGACGGCTGTGGTCCTTCTCCATGTCGCTGATATGCATCAACGCTTCCAATCCACCACCAAGGCGGATGAAGGCGCCGAAGCCGACCGTGCGGGCGACAGTGCCGCGGATTTTGTCACCGACTTTGACGGACGAGCGGAACGTCGTCTGCAGGTCCTTCTGAACCTGCTGGATGCGCTCGCGGTTGGCAGCCACTTTCTTGTAGCTGAGTTGCACGCGACCCTGTTCCAGGTCGATGAACTTCACCTCCGCCTGGATCTCATCGCCTTCCTTCATCAGGTTGGAGATGACCACCAGTCGGCTGTCCGAGCACTCGTTGCGGTGCAAGAACGCCTCCGTGCCGTTAGGCAGGATGACGATCGCACCGAGTTCGCGCTTCTCGGTGGTCGGGGTGGTTTCGCGCTCGAAGATGATGCGCTTCACCTTGCCCGTCAGCACTTCGCCGGCGGTGAGCTCGCTGAGCTGGTCGCGGACGGTAGCCGATTGCTTGGCGACGAGCGCTTCGCGGTTGGCATCCACTTCCTTGTAGCTGAGCGAAATCCGACCATTGGCGCTGTCGACGTTGAGGATTTTGACCTCGACCTTGTCGCCGACCTTGAGAACGTCGCTCGGTTTGACCCGGTTGTCGTTGCTCAAGTTGGATTTGTGCACCAGGCCGCTGACTCCAGGCTGCAGTTCGACGAGCACACCGATTTCGCGGCGATTGCCTTCATTGCGCGGGGTTTTCGCCTCGAGCATGATGCGGGACACGGTGCCGGTCACGGTAGAGCCGACTTCGAGCAGTTCGATCGCGGCGCCGACGAGGGCTTCCATCGCTGCCTTGTTGGAGAACAGGATGTTGCTGTGGCGTCCTTTGTCTTCCGCTTTCAGAACTTTGACCTGCACGGTGGTGCCGATCAGCTCATTGACGGGAGTGCTCGTGGAAACCAGCGAGAGCGGGATGAATCCCTTGATGAGACCACGGAAGCTGGCTTTCACACCAGAGACGCGGTTGTCATCTTTGCGGGCTTCGACGCCGATGATGGTCACTTCGGTGGTTTCACCGGAGGCAACCAGGGTCGTCAGCGTTTCCCAGGCCCCCTGGACTTCCTTGCGGTGCTGAAGCTGGGTGAACGAGAGCGTCACGCACTCATCACCATCGACGTCGGAGACGACGAGGAATTCGGCTTCATCACCAGGTTGCAGTGTGCCGGCGTCCTTCTTGGGGAGAAGCGCGTCAGACTTCTGACCGATGCTCACGTAGAAGTGTCCGTTGTCGCCGTAGGGAAGAAGGGTTCCGCGGACGATGTCACCATGGGCGACGAGGGTCGGGACTTCCATGCGGGCGAGCAGTTGTTCGAAGGTCTCGGCGGTAGCGGAGGCTTCGGTGTTGGTGTTGGCGGCGTTAGCGATAACGGTCGCGGGAGCGGTTTGTTGATTCATGGTTTTCATAGTTCTCCTTTTGGGATATTTACAAAGCCCGTTCCAGTGGGCATGACTCAGCCACCACCCCGTCAAACAAGCGCGTTTCCATCCCGACATCCCACAAGGGAGGTCTAAAGTTAGGAGAATGGAACGTGCGCTTGGGTCTAGGGAGTTATCTGGTTTCTGTTGAAAGAAGATGTAAAGGTGGTTAAATCGACCCTAGGGGTTTGCCTCGCGAGAATGCAAGTAAGTATTCGGCTTGCTTAACTAGCGCAGCCTCTAATCTTTTGCATCGAAGTAGAATGTAGACGTTTAAAAACGTCCTGCCTGCTAGGATCTCGCACCAATAGCGCTGGCATGAATCACACCAAATAGATGCCCAGATACCGAATTGAGGTCCGCGGTTTTTACCCCTCTTCGTTCGCATCGGCTCGCTAGTATCGAAGATTAGACGCTTGCACAGCTGGCCGCGTTCGCTTAACACAAGTGTGCATTTGCCTATTCCTGCTGTTTCACCTCAAACTGCATAGCTGGTGAGGCGCTATAATTGCGGCTGAAGTAACGCAGACTGTCGCGCTTACTGAGGAATCGGTAGGTGAGGAAAGTCCGGGCACCGCAGGGCTGGTTGCTGGGTAACGCCCAGTG
>JACMKL010000749.1 GCA_014380105.1 Candidatus Melainabacteria bacterium | reverse complement strand
CTTTTGATCAATCAAAAACACCGGATGATCATTTAATTTCGGCAGAAATTGAAGCATTTGATCGAAAGAATTCGCTAATGATGGAGGTGCACGCCCTCACTAGCGAGCTAGAGAAAGCAATTGAAGAGAACTCTGTACTTTCGAACAAAAAAGAAACAGAGCTAAGTGCGGTTCTATCGCAGTTGGAAAAGATCTCGAAGCTGCACTTGAGAGAAGAGCAATCGATCGCATGGGCCTTAAACAGACTAGCCTACCAATACATCCCAGTGCCGGGTCGCAATTCGTCTAATAAGCAGGTAGAGGCCAAGGATTTTGAAAAAGCTAAGCTCTTCAAACTACGAGAAATCAACTTTCATCTGAGCCAACGGTCAGACAAGAAATATAAAATAAGATGCCATCGAGCTTTGTTGAATTGGTATAAAGACCGTGGCTATCCAGATGAAGCCAATGCCCAGATTGAAATTCTGTCGAACTTGCTAGGCACCCAGAATTTGAAAATCATCAATCCAACAAGAGAAACATCTTGTGGAATGCTGGTAGAAGACGATCTTCGAGATGTCGGCTTTGAATCAACTATGAGAATTGGTTGCGGAATGGGATGAGTTAAATCTTCGAGACAGTCGCCTGTAGATAAAACATCAGGGTATTCACCATTATTTGATTTCTGTTTCCTCTTTAGGATAGGAAATAGCAGGTGCAGCCCTCACAGTGCAACCTAGTCGAACTAATGGCTCTGCTCAGGACCATGTCTATGAACAATGATATGTCGAAGAGAATTTCGCTGCTAGCATTATCCAGTGGATTGATGATTACTCCGTGCATCGCGGAGAACTTGAAAAAGAACAGTGAAACATCACCTTCAAAAATAAATATAGAAAAGACAAATTGCGTTACTCTGGATTCTAAATATGCTGCAGTGCAAAGCTTGCTTATGAATTCCAACAAAACGAAATTGAAAGAGGCAGAGTTGTATCTAAACAAGGCAATTCAAGAAATTGAAAACTCTCCGGAGCCTACGGCAACGGAATTAAAAAAGTGTTCCGACTATCTGTTCGCACTCGCTCAATACCATGCCCCTAGCACATTATCGAGTACAAAATATTTTTCAAGCAATGCGGAAGAAGAATTCAAAATTGCTAAAGAATACATGAATCGCTCTCTTAAACTCAAAGAGCGAGCCACCAAAGACACCTTGGATTTAGTGAGAGCCCACAGAGACGCGCTCGGGTGGTACGCGCATAGAAACAGAAAAAACGAAGTAAGAGAGCAGACAGAAATACTTTCCAAAATGTTGAACTCTACAGACCCCGACGTAATTGATCCTCCGCGTCATTACAGTGCCTGCGGAAAAGGTATAGACGGAAGAGAGAGCATGGGAAATATGTATAGCTACGATTGCGGTAGAGGATAACCTTAGGCAAATTGGCACTGAACCCGGGAGCTTTCAATGAAAAAGAAGAGAGCAGCAATTCCATATCTAATCTCACTAATTAGCCTCGCTAGTGGGCTTTCGTACTCCGCGGCCTATGCCGATAAAGAAAACACTCCGCAGCGGAAAGATGACGACAACAAGCAATCACTGCTAAAAGAATTGGCAGAAAAATCGAGCATGGTGCATTCCTGGGATAAAAACAATCCAGAATTTGATAATAGGGAAAGAGAACTCAGCAAAATTTTGGAACAGCTCGAAACCAGAGAAAACCTTACGGAAAAGGAAGAATATTTAGTCGGAATGACCTTAAATCGCCTTGCTCTTTTACATTTTCCAGCTCCTAGCAGAAGAAGACCAGGTCCAGTAATAAGCGACTTAGACCGTGAGAAAGGGAAGGCGTTTAAGAAGAGAGAAATATCGTTTCACACACGCTTGCACAAAATACAGTCGTACCAAGTTAGATGCCATCAGGCTTTATTGAATTGGTACAACGACAGAAGGTGTACAGCAGAAGCGGATGAGCAAACCAAAATAATAAGCAAACTTCTAGGCACTACGGATCCTAATCTAATCAACCCTCGTCGACACAGTGCCTGCGGTTCTCCGATTGAAGACGACCTTAATTCAGTGACAAAGCAACTACCGGTCTATATAAAATGCGGCATGGGCTGACGCATTTCTCCTTAATTTCAAATTCGCGAAAGCCGGGTGCTGGTGAGGAGTAAGCTGTGAATAAAAGAGTTCCCCCGTTGCTATTCTTGCTTGGCATCTCAGGACAAGCGAGCGTTCAGCAATGCCTAGCGCTTCCTACAGATTTACAGAAACCAGAATCTCAAGTTGAAACGGTCAAAGGTGACGTAAATTACCGAGAAACAATTTGTGCAGCGCTGTGAAAACTTCAGTCTTATAGAAAACAAAATGAAATGCAAAAGTATCAAGCACAAGAAGATTCGCTCAGCAAGATGCTCTCAGAGAACGAAAAAGAGAAAAAATTACCATCATCAGCATATGACTACGCTTCCTTCGCATTAGGGCAAATGGCTGAATTGCGTTGCCCAACATCAAAAATAAAATACCAATTTAGCGGAATGACGAATGAGCAATTAGACGAATTTGTCGTCGGTAACCAAGTTAAAAGGCGAGCACTCGCTCTAAAGCTCCTCACACAGCCGCAAAAAGATCGCCAGGTTAGAGCGCATCAAGACATGTACAGGTGGTATGACGCTTTAGGTCGCAATAATGAAGCCCGAGAACAAACTGAAATTCTATCGAAACTACTCGGTACAACAGATCCAAATGTTCTTCATCGTCAAATGATCGGATGT
>JACMKL010000748.1 GCA_014380105.1 Candidatus Melainabacteria bacterium | reverse complement strand
TTTATATGAGCAAACGAAGCACTAGAACTCAGCTTTCAGCGGCGACACTATTTTTAGTGTCATTGTTTTCGCTCACCCCAGCTGCGGAAGCAGGCAGGAATGACTCGAGGGCAGCACGTTACGCTCCGGCATATGCGCCATCACAAATGGTGCCAGGCAAAATGATGGAGCCTAAGAACGTTCCTGATTTTGCAGGCGACGCCTCATACTCGAATGCACAGCCGCAGGGCACACAAATTACTCGTGGCACCGGAACAGCCCTTAAAGTTGGCGCGCAATCCACCACAATTCCTGTTGAAACTCGCATCAAACTTGTCGTTGAATGCATTGTCGATGCAAAAGAAAGTAAGCCTGGCGATATCTTTGAAGCACACGTCAAAGACGACCTTGCTGTGGGCACACAATTACTGCTGCCGAAAGGCAGTCTGGTCAGAGGGCGGATTGTTGAAGTGGCGAAGCCACGCTTGATTAGCCGCGCTGCAAAAATCGGTCTAAAGCTTGAGCAAATTGTGACACCAACTGGTGAAGTGATACCACTTGATGCTGGTTTGGAATTCCGCAAAGGGACCAGCAACGAAAAAGGGCAGCTCGATCCTGGCACCAATTTCGGTACCAGAGTAGGTGGCAGCGTCAAATCAGTTGCTGGCATAAATGCTGACGGTTCGCGCAATGGAGCGCTGATGGCGGCTAACATAGCCACTCTTGGAGCGCCGGCTGTAGCGACCATGCTCGGCAGTTCTGCATTTGCAATTTTCCGCTCGGGCGATAATGTCAGCCTCAGCCCTGGGCAAGAATTAGAAGTTTTACTGACAAACGATCTCGGACTGCAGGTTAACTAAAGCGCAGCTGGATGATCACGATACGCTCGATAAATTTTGAAACAGCAGATTGGGTGCAATTCGAGTCCAACGACAATTGCACAACCTGGCACAATGACAGGAGAGAACTGCTCTTTCTGCATTATTTCGCCATTCACCCTGATATTCCTTGCGCTCTAAATGACCTGACGGCTTTGCGCGATTCCTATCGCTTTGGCGTCAATCAATCCGGTGGCGGATTGATTTCTGTGAACGTGGTGCGCATTCAAGGTCTACTCGGAACCCGCACCATCTTTAAGTTTCCCCAGCAGCCATCCGGCAATGCCTATGTAGCTTCTCTGACCTTTCCATTTCGCGATTTCAGCTTTGTAATTAAATTGCAGTGTCCCGAAAGTCACGCGACAGGCAGACGCGAAACATCCATTCTTGAACAACTGCGACTGGCAGGAGAACTGGAAATGTCGCCAGTAACAGGCACGCCAGTGGGTTGGGCGAAGGATCCATACGATCCGAGTTTGACTATCGGCAATCAAATGACAGTTGCCGAAGAAGTGAGATACGATAATTTATTTCCGGATCATCCGCTTTCACGCGCACGCAATTTCTTAACTCGCGTCGCAAACAGCATCACGTTTGCACCAGAAGTCTTGAATGCTGCACCTTTCGTAAAATAAGTTAGGCGCCAACCGGCTTTTTCTTCATTAACGCACGAACTGAATTTAGATTTTGCACGAAAGTTTTGTTAGCAGGTTCTATTGTCAAAGCCTTCTTAAACTCTTCTTCTGCTTCTTCCAAATAATTGCGTTTCTGATAAATCACACCAATATTATTGTGAACCCAAGCATTGTGAGGAGAGAGCTTCACACACGATTTCAGCTCTTTAAGAGCGCCTTCGAGATCACCTTTTTCTACCAATAAATTGGCAAGATTGTAGTGCGGATCGACCTTATAGTAATTGAGGTCAATCGCTTTTTTATATTCACTCTCGGCTTCATCCAACTCCCCGGCTTGTTTTAACAAGACGCCGAGATTCATGTGAGCTTCAATCATTTCAGGTTTAAATTTGGTGAGTTTGCGATATTTGCGAATCGCTTCATCGTTGCGCCCCTGCAATTGCAGTGACAAACAGCCGACATACATTGCATCCCAATAATGAGGATTGAGGCTCAAAGCTTTATTCACTTCATGCAAGGCCGCTTTGTACTGTTTTTGCGCAATCAAATCTTTAGCCATTATGTAATGACGCCGCGGGTCGTGACTGAGTGCTTCCGAGCGCTTTTCAGGTAATTCAAATTCTTTGCCAGCTGGCTCAAGAACTTCGGTGTCCATCTTTTCACCGGGCAAAGCACGCGGATTGCTTTCAGTCTCTTCCGCTTTATCAGGATTTTCTTTCTCAGGCTCTTCGCCCTCGATGTCTTCAGTCCTCATATCCTTTGAAGTAGCGTCGAGCTCGCTATCTTTGCCCTTTTTCGCCGGCATATCATAGCCATCATCTTCAGGGGCAGCTTTTTTCCTGACTGGTTTTTCGTCAAAAGATTCTTCACTGTCCGGTTTCAGATCTTTCTCGGCAGAAGGCGGTGCATCTTTCTTTCCGAAGAAAGGCATTTTGGGCATTTTAGGCAAAGCCTGTGCCTCTATAGCCCCCGAAAGGAGAACCATGCTTAGAAGACCGGATAAAGCTATTTTCCTACTCATACTGACCATGCCTGCAAGTGAAGCGACTACTTTAGCACTCAAAAACTATATATTACCTAGGTTTTGACAGGGGTGAGGCTTCCGTAATTAACTCGGAACCGCATCCACGGCTTGCTTTTCGCTTAAGACCTGGAAAAGAATTACACAAAAGTTAGATATACATCGGCTATCTACGGCGGTTTAGGCTTACTCTCCTTTCTTCGTTTCCGACTCTTTGTTTTCCAATAAGAGAGTGACTGGTCCATCATTGACCAGCTCTACTTGCATGTCAGCGCCAAATTGACCTGTTTCAACCGGAACACCCAACCCGCGCAACTGTTCGACAAAGTGAAGATAGAGCCTTTCGCCCTCCGCTGGGCTAGCGGCTTTGGTAAAGCCCGGCCTTCGCCCTTTGCGCCATTCAGCAAGCAACGTAAATTGCGAAACGACCAGACAGCCACCTTTCACGTCCATTAGGGACAAATTCATCTTGCCTGCCTCGTCAGAGAAAATGCGAAGCTCGGTGGACTTCTGCGCCAGATAGGATGAGTCTTTGTCTGTATCGCCCTGCTCCACGCCCAGCAAAATCATTAGCCCAGCGCCA
>JACMKL010000747.1 GCA_014380105.1 Candidatus Melainabacteria bacterium | reverse complement strand
ATCCGCGCCGGCCGCCAAATTCGATCTGCTGCGCGATGCTATAAACGAGATCAGCCGCAAAACCTCGCAGGCGGAGATTCTTTCTTCGGACTTCATTAAGGACGCGCTCGGACGTTTCGAACAACGTGGTCTTCCGATTGGCAAAGTGCTTGTCATGTCCGGCTACCTCACTGAAGCCGAATTGCGAGCCGCACTGGAAGTGCAAAGTTTGATCAATGATGGAAATCTGCCGCTCGAACTTGGCGTCACCGTTTTAAGAGTTGCGCACAAAGAGCATATTTCACTAAATGATGCTTTCCAGCGCTCCGGACTGGTCCAACCGGAGGATCAAGAAACCAATAGACTCGGTCAGTTGCTCGTTGCAGCCGGTATCGTCACCGATAAAGATTTGGAAGAAGCATTACAGATCAATATTCGTACCGGCTTACCGCTTGGTCACGCATTTTGCTTTCGCGGTTTTGTTTCTCAAGCACTTCTTTACACCACCCTATTAGTGCAAGAAAGTATCAGGCGTGGTGCACTTCCGCGCGCTGAGGCTGTTGCCGCACTAAGCGCTGCCGCCAAGCGCGAGCGTACTTTGGAGAAACTGGAAATCAATAAGGGTTACCAGAAATTACCGATGAAACAGGCTTTGCAATTAGGAAACTTGCTTGTCGAATCAAAAATACTTGTCGATAAACTTTTGCCTGATGCTCTGGTGCGTTCCTTACAATTGCAGAGACCAATTGGCGAAATTCTTATTCAGTCGCACTTCGCGACCCCTGAAATTATTGATGCCGCCGTAGAAATGCAGGAGATGATCGACAACGGTTGCCTGCCTCAGACTATGGCTTTTGAAGTCTTACTCAATATGCGTGCAAGTGAGACAACTTTTGCGCAGGCGCTTGGACAGGCTTGCACATTCCGAGCGCGCAATAATCAGGCTGTGCCTCTGGTTGAATTGTTGGCCTCATCGCAAGCGTTGAGTAAAACAAAATTGACGCGTGATATTCAAGAACGCCTTGAGCTAAATTACAATCAGATTACCGACGTTAGTAAATTGCTTCTGGAAGCCGATCTTGTCGTGCCTGAGATGATGTATGCAGCGATGAGATGCATTTATTTAAGCGACGTGAAATTCATCAATTTAGAACAATCAATTATCATTTTGGAAATTTTGTCTAAAACAAAAGAGTCTGTTGACCAGGTTCTCCACAATCTTGGCTGGACATCAAGAACAAGATTGCGTGTCCCTAAGTGAGGCATCTCATCGTGCTAAAAAAATAGTTTCCTAGGAAACTATTTTTTTTACGAACAGCAAGGTGGCTCTGGTTCTTCATTGAGATCAATGACGGCTGCCGTGCTTGAACGCTCAGCATTTTCAGCTGTCTTACCTCCCATCTCAGGCGCAATCGCCATTCGACCGGTGGTTGTAGATGGGTATTTAAGCCGTTCGTGGTGCAGTGTTCGCCATACTCGCACAAAAGCCATTTTGACCTTAATCAACTCCTGATAGGTGAGAGATGACTCGTTAAACTGTCCATCTTCCCAACGATTTTGGAAGACTTTGTCGATTGCTTGCTCAACTTCTTCCTGGCTGGGATCGTGCATGCTGTGTGTGACCGCTTCTGACACGTCAGCAAGCATTACGATGGCGGTCTCTTTGGATTGTGGCTTAGGTCCAGGATAGCGATAAAATTTCGGATCGACATTTTCCGCACCATCGCGAAGGCAGGCCTTGTGATAGAAATACGCCATCAGAGAGGTGCCCTGGTGCATCGGAATGAAGTCTTGTACAGCTTTAGGCAGTCTGTGTTTGTCAGCAAAGTCAATGCCGTCTGTGACATGAGCAAGCACTCTTTCGCGACTTTCTTCAGGAGTCATTGAATCATGCGGATTTTTTGCACCGAGCTGATTTTCAATAAAATATTTTGGACGAGCCATCTTACCAATATCGTGATACAGAGCTCCTGCGCGGACTAGGTTGACGTCACAGGCAAGTGCACGAGCGCCACCTTCTGCCAGGTTGGCGACAGCCAGGCTGTGTTGATACGTGCCCGGTGCATGCTCTTCAAGTTGGCGAAGTAATGGTTGTTCTGCATCTGTAAGTTCGGCTAAGCGCGACGGTGTGACCAGTCCGAAAATACTTTCTAGAAATGGCAAGCTGCCGATCGCCAGCATGGCAGAGACAACGCCTGCAAATAATTCAAAGGAAGTCATCCGACCAAGGTGAGTCCATGATTCGGCGCCGGCAAACACAAAAGATGAAAGTACAAATCCGAGCGCCTGGGTCATTCCCATTACAAAGCCTGTTAAGACTAGCGAATTGCGGTTTTTCGTATAACCAAATATGGCGGCTGCGGCAGCAATACTTAGCGCAATCAAATGTCTGGGCTCTATCAATTGCGACACTGCGATGATCGCAATCAATGGCACAATCAACGAAAGTGAAACTTTCCTTCCAAAGAATATGGTCCATACCAGTGCCGCCGCTGGCAGTGGCACAAACGGCGGATACCTTTCGCCTATCAGACTGGCTGCAGCAGTGACTGTGATAGCAACCACATACATGAGACCAATCGACTGAGTTTGAAATAGATGGCGAGCGTCAAATGTGTAAAGTACACCGGCTGCTAGAGCAATCGCAGCCAGAAGCGAAATGCCGAGACCTAGTATCATCGGCCAACGATTGGTTTGCGCGAGTCCGAGATCTTTGAGGATAGCCACGTCATTGGTGTTTAATCTCTGATTGAGACGAACTACGGTGGTGCCCTTTTTGATCATCCTGAACATTGGCTCTACATGAGCCGCTTTATCAGCTGCGAGAATTTTTGTCGCTTCTTCGTTGATTAATACATTTGATTCGAGCGCGGCAGCAATTAGTTGCGCTGATTTTTGTTTCTTCCCAAATGTCCATGCTTCTGGCAAATATTCAGCAATAACCGGCTCCCACTCAGACTTTTCGTCTTGAGGGTAACGTTTGTGAGTGGCTAGAAGTTTAGTGAATGCGGCCTTGATTGAAGCTACATACGCTTCGTCTTCCTCAGCCGGAACAGCAGCCGCAAGAAAAATTGCAGCATCGCTTAATTCGTGATGCTGTGCTTTGAGAGTTTGGATAGCAGACGGATCTGTGGTGACAATGCCGGATTGGCGAACGAACTTTATGTCGGCAAGATTTTTTTCAAGACGTTCACTACTGGGATTGTCTCGTGTTCTGTCGATTGTCAAAATAGGAAAAGTGCCTTTCATGGCACGGTCTCGAGCTAATTCGGTTGCCACTCTGTCCGGAATCGAAGTGTCTTTCTGTGCCACTATGGTGGCGTCGGCAAAGTCACCCGCACGCAGCTCCGGGCGGACAAGATAAGTGCTGATGACGGCTAAAAATAGGACGAGAAAGCCGACCGTTGCCATCGTCAACCAATTGACGAACGAACTTCCGGTTGGAAAAATGTCGTGATGAATTTCCGGATGGTACACCGGGTGGCTTGGACTTGCGCCCGTGACCGGATTAGCATTTGTTAGCGCCATACGTTTAGTTGGCTGACTCGCGACAGTAATCTAAGGCAAAGTCTAACAGGTCGTGCTTGTTATGGGGTTTTGCGGTCAGTCCACATTAACGGTTTTCTTTATGCTGTAGACACGCTTATCTTGCGATTCATGATATGTGCGAACCAGAATCTCAGCAAGCAATCCCATCAATATAAGCTGAATACCAACCATAAAGAACATGGAAACCAGGACTGGCAAAGGTGTATCGATGAAACTTGTGTCGTAGCCGTATTTGAGAACGACCATCCAGACAAAGGCAAATGCTGCTACAGCCAGTGACCACAAACCAGCCGATCCAAAGATATAGATAGGTTTGGTGAGATAAGTGGACATGAATTTAAGTGTTATCAGATCAAGAACGACCTTAATCGTTCTATTTATGCCGTACTTCGATTGTCCGAATTGACGCGCATAGTGATTGACCGGAATTTCTGTAACCTTTGCGCCCATCCAGGTGGCATAAATGGGCACGAAGCGGTGCATTTCGCCATAAAGACGAACACCTTCGAGGACTTCTCTGCGATAGGCTTTCAGTGAGCAGCCGTAGTCATGCAGCGGTACACCGCTGATTGCGGAAATAATTTTGTTAGCGGTCCACGAAGGGATAAGCCTCAGCCAGAGACCATCTTGTCTATTTTTGCGCCAGCCGCTTACGCAGTCATAGCCTTCTTCCAATTTTGAAATCAATCTGTCGATGTCTGCCGGGTCATTTTGTAGGTCGGCATCCATCGGAATGATGATTGAGCCCTTGGCGTAATCGATACCAGCCGCTAGTGCTGCTGTTTGACCAAAATTGCGTACGAATTTAATTACTTTTACTCGCCTGTCGCCGACTGCGATTTTTTCGAGTCTTTCAAAGCTTTTGTCACTGGAGCCGTCGTCCACAAGGATTACTTCCCAGCTTCTGTTGAGGCGGGTCGCCGCCTGGACAATTTTTTCGTAAAGTAAATCAACGTTTTCTTCTTCGTTGTATACAGGAATGACGAGTGACAAATCTGGACGGTTGTCCTTACCAGCGATCGCCGGATAAACTGCGTCTGGCGCAAAAGTCAGCGTATGAGCCGCTTGCGGTGTCTTGAACAGATCGGGGTTTTGCCCGGCTGTTTGGGATGCATTCACTATTGGTTCACTGCCTGTCGTCATGTCGAGCAAAGCCTTATGATAGAGCTGGTGGTCGTATATGTCCGCTCTGGGCATCAACCGTTGGCTCAGGTCGCGCCTGTAGCACCACCACATTATCGTTTAGTTCTCTTGACCTGACACACACCTTGAGATCTTTTCATCATGAGTGTTACACAGGCTAAGCCCTGTCAGCTTTGCGATAATTAGCCAGTTATCCTTTAGTAGTCCCAGGACAACCGAAGATTCAGATTTACTCATAAAAGTGGTCAGCGAAATCTCTGATGACAATAGTTCCATCAAACAGTGAGAAAGAAAATAAGAAAGACGCAGGCGTTATGAAAGAGCGCAAGGCGGCTTCCAAAAACGTGCCCGTCGATGAGATTAAGGATGACGCCGATGATGCCTTGCCTGTCGCGCCTAAGCCAAAAGCCTCGCGCGCGCAATTATTGTCCGCTAAAGAAACAGCTGCCGATTTAAAATCGGACGCCACGCTAAGACCACAATCGTTGGACGAATATATTGGTCAGTCGCGTTTGAAGACGATGTTGACGATGTCGATTGGCGCCGCTAAGTCGCGCAATGAAGCGCTCGACCACGTTCTTTTTTATGGACCGCCCGGACTCGGAAAGACGACACTTGCAAAAGTTATATCTAATGAGATGGGCGCGCGTATGCACATGACCTCTGGTCCGAGTTTGGAGCGACCCCGCGACATCATCGGGCTGGTGCACCAATTAGAAGCTGACGATGTGCTCTTCATCGACGAAATCCACAGGCTTAGCCGCGTCGCTGAAGAATTACTCTATCCAGCGATTGAAGACTTTGTTATTGATTTGACCTCAGGAAAAGGGCATGCCACCCGAACGATGCGCTTACCATTGCCTCGTTTTACTTTGATTGGTGCTACCACTAAAGCCGGGATGATCTCGAACGCATTGCGAGATCGCTTTGGATTTGTTTTGCGTTTGGATTTCTATTCTAAAGAAGAACTTGCTCTCATTGTTGCGCGTACTTCAAAATTGCTCAAAGTCGCGATCACTCAGGGCGCTGTCGATGCCATCGCCGGTCGGGCTCGTGGCACGCCGCGGATTGCCAATCGCCTGGTGCGTATGGTGCGTGACTACGGTCATTTTCAGGGCGCCGAAACAATCACCGAAGAAATTGCAACTGGTGCACTTGATTCGTATCAAGTTGATGCGTTCGGACTTGATGCAACAGATAGACGCATGCTGGAAATTTTGATCGACCACTATGCCGGCGGACCAGTCGGAATCGAAACAATTGCTGCCACACTCGGCGAAGATTCTGACACGCTTGAAGATGTCTATGAGCCGTTCTTGATTCAGGCCGGTTTTATCCAGCGCACACCCCGTGGACGCACTGCCACACCTCAAGCTTATATGCATCTCAAACGAATTCCCTCCAATCAGCAGTTGAACATCGGGCAACTGACGATTGATTCGATTAAAGAGTGAGGGGTTTGTTGTGCAGAAACTGGCACGAGTCTTTGGCAGAATCCTGCTGATTGTTTGTATCGCCTTCATGTCTTCTGGAATTTTTTCTGGACAAGTTTCTGCTGAGCCAACGCCAGATGGAACTATAAAACCATTAGCAAAAATCGTTGAGCGCGGGCAATCACCGCAAATTGACGAAGCGTTCGTGGTTGCTCGCGTCAAGAATATTTCGAAAGCTAAAATCGACCAGTTGTTGCTCGACAAAACGGGCATGGTCAGTAATCGTCAAAGTGTCGAAGTGGAAGTGACTGAAGGTCCACTTTCCGGTCAGACATTTTCTGTAATGAACGAAATTACCGACAATCCAGCTTACAACGTTGCCGTAGTACCGGGGCAAGAGGTGATACTGTCGGTGGTGACTGGTGGCGGCGATCGTGAAATAAATATTGCTGATCATCACCGCGCGCCTGTGATCATAGTTTTGTCCATAATTTTCCTGATTTCGTTTCTCGCCTTTGGCGGAAAGCAGGGCTTCAAAGCACTGGCAGGGCTGATAGCGACTGTTGCCCTGATTGCTTTTGTGCTCCTTCCGATGAGTCTTGCTGGTTTTAATCCGCTGCTTGTGGCAATTTTCATTTCATTGGCTGCTGCAGCAGCCAGTATGTTTTTCGTGGCCGGATTTTCTACCAAAGCATATTCTGCCATCATTGGCACCGTCGGCGGTGTGATCATTGCCGGTATTGCCGCCCAGATGGTTATTACTTTTGCGCCATTGACTGGATTGTCGAGCGAAGAAGCGCAAATCTTGCGCGGTTCTGTACTCCAACAAAATCCCTCCTTCTACAGTGGCTTACTTGCTGCCGGGATGTTAATCGGCGCTCTCGGTGTAATCATGGACGTGGCCATTTCGATTGCATCGACTGTTACAGAAGTCGCACGAACGGCGTCTAATCCTTCATTCAAAGAGCTATTGGAATCCGGAATGAACGTGGGTCGCGATATCATGGGTACGATGACCAACACATTGGTGCTCGCCTATGCCGGTGGAGCATTGCCACTTTTATTACTTGCCAGTCAAATGCCTTCCACAAAATTGATCAATTTAGATTTGTTTGCAACTGAAATTGCTTCTGCATTAAGCGGTAGTCTGGGCCTGGTTTTCACCATTCCGCTAACAGCTGTGGTCTCAGCCTTCATGATTGGCAAAGACAAAGCCAAAACACTCACGCCCACAGATCCGGACCGCGGAATAGCGCTGGACGACATGCCTCAGGGCGGAGTTCTTAAAGAACCCACCGAAGGTGTGCGATGAAGAGAATTATTTTTGGATTTCTGCTTTTCGGTATTGCTGTTGTCAGCATCATGTTCGGCGGGCTCTGCTTCCCAATTGTTTTGGGTTTTGCTTGCTACCTCGGCGGTGGCGAATTTGTCACCATGGCAAAGGCGAAAGGATTCAAGCCCTCTCCCCGTATAGTCAAGGGAATGATCGTTGCTTTCTTTGCGATGGCGGCTTTGCCTGAGCTGGTAAAACCGTTCAAGTTGGAAGGTATGGAAGCTTATCCGCTCGAACATTACCCACTTCTGTTGACTGTCGGAATTTGTGCTTCATTTTTCCGTTTATTGTTCAGAAATGAGAAACCTCCAGCCACAATTGCTGACATCGCCACCACAATACTGGGCTTTATTTATGTTGGGTTTCTGCCCAGCCATTTAATTCTCTTGCGCAATATAGGTGCCGAGAAAATCTCCGACCCTCTCCAGCAGCCGGGTCTAGCCTACGTCTGGGTTTGCCTTTTCATCATCTGGGCAACGGATGTAT
>JACMKL010000746.1 GCA_014380105.1 Candidatus Melainabacteria bacterium | reverse complement strand
GTCAGATATGAACTTTGCTTGGACAATCGGTTCGAATCTATTTTGGTGTGCCTCGTCTCTCGTTATTTTTTCTGCTTTTGTTTGTGAGCCAGCGCACGGCGCACCACCTCTTATCAAAACTAAAGGTCAGCCAGACGATGGTCCGTCTTTAGGGTCGAGTAAGAAGGCAATTGTGCTGCAATTTCCTGATAAGTCCATGGGCACTATTTTTCTAATTCCTAAGAGGCATGTTGCTGACGAAAGTGAACCGCCAACCGAATCAAAGCTTGAAGCCAAGGGTATGGTCGTTTTGCCACCACGCTCGAAAATTTTGCTCAAACTTAATTTTGAAGGTCTGGAGAATATTGCTGCTTTAGACAAATTGCCTGTTGAGAATGTTTTTGCTTTTAATCTAAAACGGCTTCTTGTAACAGAAAAAGATTGCCGTCACTTAGCCCGTTTTAAAAATATTGAAAGTCTTGAATTGCAGAGTAGCGATGTTACTTCTGATGCAATCAAGGCTTTAGCACCTCTGAAGAATTTACGTTTTCTGGGAATTAATAAGACCCTTGTCAAAGCTGATGTGACAAGACATTTGGCGCAGTTTCCCAAACTAAAATCTGTGAGTCTGGGACACAATGAGCTTGCGGGCGCAGATTACACGCCGCTTGCTGGCTTAAAAATGCTGCGCAATTTGCATGTAGACAATGTCCGATTGAATGATAAAGGTGTGGAGAGCATCTCCAAAATCTCTAGTTTGACGTATATCAAAATGTCAGGTAATAACTTGGTCTCTGACCGTTCCGCAGCCAATCTAGCTAAATTACATTTGGTCGCACTCAATATTCAAGATACCGGAATTGGTCCTAAAAGCATTCCATACTTGAGCACCATGAAGACGCTTAAGCATCTTAAGCTTGAAGATAGAAATTTCAAGCCTGCTGACAAAGCAAAGCTGAAAAAAGGTCTGCCAAACACTACATTGCAATTTGACCGTAATCATTCGGGTTTGCCCACAGAACTCTTCGATCCATTAAAATAGACAGCCCTTCTCATCAATGGTATTGCTATTCAGCTTGAGTGGACTTAAGAGTCACTACTTGCGGTGGCGTGGCATCTGGCGGATAAAACAGTGAGAGTTGTATTGTTCTGTGACCCTTTGGTCTCATCTTGATACTGCACAAATCGGCGCTTTTTTCACCGCGAGTTTCAACAAGATGAACGTAATCTTTGGTAGTGTCACCTTTGTCTGAAAGATATTGAACAAGCACTGTTCCTCGATAGAACGTCCGGCTCGAGGGCGGCTCGAAATAAGTGAGATTTTCTTTTGTCTGATCGGTTTTGACCGGTGTGTCGAGAGAGAGATGAATTCTGACTGGGCTTTTCTCTGGATTGAAGAGTGGAAATTTCAATCTGTATTCCACTGCATAGTTGCCGTGTGCTGCATAGGCTGTGTCTGGGTAGCGTGCTACTAATGGTGCTGTCTGAACTTGTCCTGTCGCAAATGTTCCACGCAGCAGTGAAGCAATCGGAAAAGATATTGCTTTGTTTTTCTCTGGCACCGTCAAGCGAGTGATGTTTTTCTCCCCATCTGTCGCAACACCTTTCCAAATAGAACCAATTTGACAACCAGCTACTCGTCCGTAAATCAGTGGACCTTTGGCGCCTGGCGCACTTGGTAATTTATCTCTTTCAAGTGAAAGTTCGCCCGACTCTGCAATTTCTACAAATCGCTCAAGGGCAGGCGGTAATTCTTGTTGTGTCGTCTCAGCTTTTACAAATTCTGCCACTTCGCACAATTGCACTTTTTTGCTGGCGAATAATTCAAGGAGGGTGCTGCGTCCATTGTTTTGTGAATGAAGACCCTGTACTTTGACAGGCAAGCAATATATGAGTGCATAACTTTTGGCTGGTATATTTATTTTTGATGGCCAGCCGGTTGGAAATTCGTCTCGCAAAAAATCGTTGGTGATTCGATCGCCAGGACCCGCATAAATAAGTCCTTTAGGATTGCTTAAAAGAGGCGGCAACTTAATGAATGGTGCATCGGGTTGGCTGACATAACTCGTTGCACGACTAATTCTGATGTTGGCTGGACTGGTGTCAGGATTGTATGCAATCAGTCCGAGAAAAAGTACTTTATTGTCTTGCTGTTTGATGCGATTGTTGATGTGATGAGTAAACACTCTAAATTTTCCCTGAAGTGGAAAATCCAAGTGAGCATCAGGATTTTTCTTACCCTCTTTGGATAATAGCGAAAGAAGAATTCCGGAGGTGCGCACAATTTCCGGACTATTACTGTTAAACATCGGCATCTTATCGAGGGCGCCTGGTAAAGGGCGCACACTTGTCTCGACAATGACAGGATTATCTTTGACTTCTTCTGCTGCCTCAGAGACTGTCCCTGGCGTGAGTAGGGATAGGAGACTAATGAAAACAGCCAATCCCTGTTTTGGTGCCAACCAAGAGTGGGTAAAGTAGGTCATTTTTGAAAGTTTTATCATCGCTGTTATGTTATCTTGGCTGACATGCCAGAACTAGTACTTGATGTAAAAAATTTGCGCAAAGAATACGGGGACAAAGTAGCCGTAGAAAATGTCTCGCTGCATGTCGCTCGCGGTGAAGTAGTGGGGTTGCTAGGTCCCAATGGCGCCGGAAAAAGCACCGCTATCCAAATATTTCTAGGATTGGTCACGCCTACTTCGGGCAGTGTAAATGTATTTGGTTTGGATATCGAAAAGCATCGGGTCAAGATATTACAGAGATGCAATTTTTCTTCTGCTTATATTTGGCTGCCGGACAATTTGAAAGTTCGAGAAAATCTTGTGGTATTTGCGGCTCTTTACCAGGTCAAAAATCCAAAGGCTAAAATAGACAGCCTGTTGGAGATGTTCGAGATTGCGCATTTGTCGAATAGTTTGACTGGAAAATTATCTTCTGGCGAATCTACGCGACTCAATCTCTGCAAAGCACTCCTGAATGACCCTGAGTTATTACTACTCGATGAACCGACAGCGAGTCTAGATCCAGATATTGCCGACAAAGTCAGGAAATTGATCACTAAAATTCAGGCTGAAAAGAATATGACTGTTCTCTACACTTCTCACAACATGAAAGATGTTCAGGAGATCTGTAATCGTGTCGTCTTCATGCAAAAAGGAAAAGTGCATGCTGAGGGCACCCCACAAGAAATTTTAGAGCAGTTTAACCACACCAATTTAGAAGATGTTTTCATAAGTATCGCGCGTGGTGGAGACTTAGTGGAGAAGCCTGAATGATAAGCTTTGCACGCATTAAAGGACTTTTGCTTCGATACTATTTCTGTTATTCGCGCAGCACTTTTCGAATCATGGATATAGTCTTCTGGCCAGTCATGGATCTTCTTGTCTGGGGATTTCTGACGATGTATATGTTGAAAGTAAGTGGTGGCGTTCCTGGACTTTTCACTTACTTGATCGGATCAGTCATACTTTGGAATGTGTTGTATCGGGCTCAACAGGCAGTCAGCGTCTCGTTCTTGGAAGATGTATGGTCTCGCAATTTTATCAATATATTTGTCGCCCCCGTAAAAACGTTTGAATTTGTGGCTGCAACCTGTATTGCCGGACTGATTCAGTCTGTAGCAGTGGCAGCAATAATGGTGCCTTTAGCGTGGTTTTTCTATCAGTATAATTTCGGCACACTTGGCTTTTTTATGATTCCGTTTTTTATCAATTTGCTATTAATGGGATGGACCTTGGGGCTTATCACCACTGCGATGATTATTCGTTGGGGGCATCAGGCTGAGGCTTTAGCGTGGGCAATACCATTTCTGTTGCAACCTCTGTGCGCTGTCTTTTATCCAGTTGAAGTATTGCCTGCCTGGCTTCGCGCTGTTTCATTGTGCATACCTGCAACCTATGTTTTCGAAGGTATGCGGACAATATTAAAGGGCGGCGCTTTCAGCATGAAAGATTTATGGTTGAGCATGGCGCTCAATCTACTTTATGCAATTTTAGCTGCCGCCCTTTTCGAGCATTTATTCAACGAAGCAAGGAAAAACGGTAAGTTGACCAAGTTGAATACTTAGTTTCTCACTCTTACTATTTGCCCTCTGCTTCTTTCGCTGGATTTGAAGTAGCTGTACCTGAAGCTAAAGCGGACAGCTCTTTGGTCAACATTTCTTTCATGTTAGGTCCAAATCCCACATGGACTTCTGCTATATTGCCGTCTTTTCCGATTATGACGGTTTGTGGAATGCCTCGCACTTGATACATCTGGGCTACTTTTCCGTCCTGATCAAGACCGACATTCGCCTTGATATTTTGCTTAGTGATGAAATCTTTGATTTGATCTGGTGTCTCTTGAATGTTGACTGCCAGAAAAACGACGTCTTTGTCTTTGAGCGAAGAAGTTACTTCAGTCACTATCGGTAGTGCCTGAACACAAGGTCCGCACCAGGTGGCCCAGAAATCTAAAACAACGACTTTGCCTTTGTTTGCTGCGACGTCGAATTTTTTACCATCCAGAGTTTCTATTTCAAATGGTGGTGCCGGTGCGTTTACGAGTGGATGAGTTGCCGGCGTCGAATCTTTGTCGAAAAACGACTTAACTTCAGTGGCACCTTCTGGCGCCTTAAACGTCAGTAAATCGGCTGCCGGACCAACGTTCTGTTGAATGTTTGTGTATGTGCATGTAAGAATCGCTTTCATGCTTTTCAATTCTTCAGAGGCGCTTTGTTTTTGCGCAAAGATTTTAGACATATCAGCGGATACTTTTTCAATCCAGGGTTGAGCACCCTGACGCATCCAGAGATCCCAGCTCATATCTCTTTGAGTAAAGCGAACATGGTCGCAGACCTGTTCTCCTAGCTTTTCAGTGGCAATGTATTCGACTTTTAGAACATCAGTCATGATCTGTTTGTAGGGGTCTGAATCGCACATCGATTCAAGCAAAGACATGGTGCTAAATCCGCCACCGACGACTTGATAGTCGAGAGTGTTGAAGACTGCCGCTAAATTTTCCGGCGCCGGCTGCACAATGTATTTGTTGACAGTTGGGCTGAATAAAGTGACGTTTTTACCGTCTGACACCATTTTGCCGCCGAGTTTGCCGCTTTCCAAATTCATATAGAACTTGTTTGGTCTCTCGAATGAAACCTTAAATACCGAGCCAATTGTGGTCGCTCTAGTGGCAGCGGTAAGATTCATGTCTGTTGACATGGTCATACTGAATGCTTTCAAGCCTTTATAAAACTCACCCATCGCCTTGACGACTTTGCTGCTTTTCTCATCCAACTGTGGTCCTGATGCTGTTGCGCTGGCTGCAGCAGGAAGCGCCCAGGCTGACTGTGTCATGACCGGGGAAACTGAAAGTGATACTGCAAAAAGAGTTAAAACAGCGCTCTTCACGATACTTGTTTGCTTGAAAATGCTCATGTCAAAGTCCATCGTAGGGTGCAAAAGGTCAATTGTAGATGATCTTGGAAATTAGGCCTCGAATTGGGGCTGGCATCAACTGAACATACCTATATAGGATGTATCCTGTATAAGTTGACTATGGAGAGTTTGAATGTCACTGATGCACGCGATATTGGGGTTCTTGCGTCGCGCACCACAAACGGGATATGCGCTCAAGAACGAACGTTTCGACAAGAGCGTGGCTTATTTCTGGCCTGCCGATCAAACTCAAATTTATAAAACACTCGAAAAATTAGTTGAGAATGGATTTGCAACTACCGAAATTGAGATTCAATCGGACCGCCCTAATCGCAAAATTTATTCAATTTCAAAATCCGGCAAGGAAGAGCTGGAGCGGTGGCTGAGAGATTCGACTGAACCTGCTGTGACTAGAGACCCTCTTCTGGTCCAATTGTTTTTCAGTGACTATATTAATGCTGATGATCTTCTTGAAGTTCTCACTAAAGCGAAGTCTTATCACGAAAAACATCTCGAAAAGCTGCAAGCAATTCATATAAATACAATTGCTCGATGCACGACGAGAGAAGAGCTGGGCGCTCGCCTTACTCTTGAGCTTGGTTTGAAGTCAAAACAGGCTTATTTAGAATGGCTCGACCAGGCTTCTGATGCTGTAACATCCATGCAGCGCAAGCATTTACGGGCTAAACACAAATAAATTCGAGTAAAAACGTCATACTCGGCGTTTCACCTATTGCGTTATTCTTATATAGGTGTAGTCTTATATAAGATGAATCCGATGAGGTTATTGTCATGGTAGTTCAGCAAGTCAAAAATCCAAAGAGCGAAACAAATCCATTCTTACGCGCCAATTTTGCGCCGGTCAGCACTGAGAATATTTGTTCTGAGCTCAAAATAACCGGCAATATTCCAAAAGAGCTTTCTGGTCGCTTTCTTCGCATCGGCCCGAATCCGGTGAAACATCCGGATAGTAAGTCATATCACTGGTTTATGGGTGCCGGAATGGTGCACGGATTGCGTATCGAAAATGGTCGCGCGCTCTGGTACAAAAACAATTATGTGACAACTAACAATGTTGCAGCGGACTTGAAGAGAAAAGAATTGCCGACCCCTCGAAAAACTCGGGGTGGATCTGTCAATACAAATGTCATGGCGATTGCAGGCGATTTGTACGCGCTTGTTGAGGCCGGGAGCTTGCCAGTCAAACTGAATGGTAATTTGGAAAGCATTGAGCACAGTGATTTTGGTGGCACGCTGAACTACGGATTAAGCGCTCACCCGCGCAAAGATCCACAAACCGGTGAGTTGCACGTCCTTGCATATCAGCCGACCAAGCCAACTGTAGACTATTTGGTAATCGATCAAAGCGGGAAAGCTAAAACTAAATCACAGATTCATCTGCCGCATCAACCGATGATTCACGACACAGCCATCACGGCAAATTACATTGTGGTTTTGGATTTTCCAGTGACATTCAGTTTGTTGACTGCGGTGACAGGGGCTTTTCCTTATGTCTGGAACAACAAGCGTCCATCGCGAATCGGACTTTTGCCACGTGACGGAGATTCAACCAAATTACTTTGGACAGAGATTCCAACAAGCTTTGCCTATCACATCATGAATGCTTATGAAGATAATGACGACGTTTTTATTGATGTAGTGAAAAACGCCATGAACTTTGACGCCAAGATTGAGGGGCAAAACAATCTGGCACCGTCTCTGGTGCGCTGGAACATCAATTTGAAGAGCGGCAAATTTTCTGAAACTGTACTATCTGATCGTCCTGTTGAATTTCCGAGAATCAATGACGCGTATGTAGGAAAACAGTATCGCTATGGATACACAGCTACATTCACTTCTGACTTGCAATTTGGGGCGGCTTGTAAGCACGATCTATTGAAAGGTCAAACACTCGTTCATGATTTTGGTCAGGGACGAAGAACTATGGAACCTGTTTTTGTCTCTAAATCCGGCGCTGTTTCTGAAGATGATGGCTGGTTGCTTTCTTATGTTTTTAATGAAAACACAAATAACACTGATGTCGTTATCCTTGATGCACAAAACTTTGAAGGTGAGCCCATCGCCACAATTCACTTGCCGGTGAGGGTGCCGTTCGGATTTCATGGCAACTGGATAGCGGACGGTGAATTAAGCTGACCCTTACTTCTTCATCAAACTAGGTGTGGTCATAAGCGGCTGTGCGAGAGTATTTCTCAAACGCCGCTTATCCAACGCTTCAAGGTATTTTAAAACGCGTTTTGCAACATCATTGTCTTTCTCTTCGATGGAAGCGCGAGCCCATGAATAGGCGCTTACAATGTGTCCAAATTTAATTGCCTCCATAGCCACTGTAGACATGCGAGTCGAAATCTCATCCTTGGTGGCATTTCCCCAGTCAACATACTTGGCGGGTTGTCCCATATTCTCTGAAAGTAGAAGAATATTTTCTCCGTTGAAAGTTATGCTCTCATACGTCTTTCCTACTTCATATTCCAGTTGATTGAGGTCGTCTGAATTGGGCTTGACCGATTCCACCAGGTGATTAACTCCTTTGGGAGTAAGGCTCATTCTCGACAGGACAGCTTCAGGGCTGGCGATGTTTGTCTTCTCCAACTCTCTTCTTACGATCGGATCGCGAAAAGCCTCTTGCAAGTACGAATAATTGAGAGGCAATGGTTGATTGCTCGCTAGAATGACTAAATTTGCGCTGTCTGAAGACATTGCCATGCAATATTTAAATTGTGAGCGAAGG